>JBKHDM010000101.1:0-8132 GCA_046541355.1 Spirochaetaceae bacterium | reverse complement strand
AAAAAGTCTGAGTTGACCGGGGTATGCCATACACATACACTTAGAGGCCAATAAAACAATGTCGGACTTTCTAAACGATGCGGATTTCGAGCGGTACCGTAAGCTGATCTACGACGAAAGCGGAATACACTTTTCCGCGGCGAACCGGACCATCCTCGAGAGTCGGTTAAAGGAGCGTCTGCGCTCCAACAAGCTCGAAACCGTCGGCGAATACTACGCCTACGTCCTGCGGGATCCGGAGGAGCTCAAGGTTCTCCTCGACGCGGTCACCACCAACCTGACCCGCTTTTTCCGTAACCAGGCGCACTGGCAGACCTTTGAGCACTTCGTAGTGCCCGATCTGGTGGCGCGTAAGAAAAAGACCGGGCAGAACAAGCTGCGGGTCTGGAGTGCCGGCTGCTCCACCGGGGAGGAGCCCTACACCTTGGCGATGGTGCTCAACGAGCTTTTACCCCCAGGGTTCACTCAGGAGATTACCGCCTCGGACCTCTCCCTCAAGTCCGTACTCACCGCCCGGGAGGGTTTCTACGCTGAAAGCAGGGTGAGTGGCGTGCCGGAGTACTACCTGAACAAGTACTTTGAAGAGAAAGAGGGTGGTTACCGGGTGGTTGATTCGATTCGCTCCCTTATCAAGTTCGACTACCACAACCTCAAGAACGACAGCGGCCTGCGTAACCTCGACATTGTCTTCTGTCGCAACGTGCTCATTTACTTTGACGACGCAGCGCAGAAGCAGTCGGTGGAACGGTTCTGGGAGGCGATGGCTCCCTTCGCCTATCTCTTCATAGGCCACTCCGAGTCCCTCTTCGGGATGAACACAGCCTTCGAGTTCGTCAAGACCGACTGGGCGTGCATCTACAAGAAAGATACGATGAAAAAGGGTTAAGACAGTTGCGTGAAGCTGAGACCGGAGAGATACGGGTACTCGTGGTAGATGACTCCGCCCTTATGCGAAATCTCGTCTCCCGCATCATCGACGGGGAACCGGACCTCACCGTAGTCGGCAAGGCGATGAACGGCCAGTTCGCCCTGGAAAAGATCGACCGCCTCGAGCCCGACGCGATCGTTCTCGACCTGGAGATGCCGGAGATGAACGGCATCGGGTTTCTCAAGGAGCGAAAGGCGCGGGGGATCAAGATCCCCGTGATTATCCTGAGCTCTGTGGCCGAGAAGGGCGCCCAGATCACGATGGAGGCGCTCTCCCTCGGAGCGTCGGACTTCATCATGAAGCCCTCAGGGTCGATCTCCGAGGACATCCACACCATCGGTGCACACCTGGTTGAGCTGGTCCGGGGCGTGGGGTCCGCCTACCGCAAGGAGCGTAACCTCTCGGTCCAGTCTCCCCCGAGGGCTCCCCTTGTCGCCCCGGAGGAGGAGCCGGAGCAAAAGCCGAAGCTCGACCGTCCGAGGACGCCCTCCATCGCCGAGGCGCTCAAACCACCAAAGAAGCTCACCCCCCGGCGAGCCCACGGCACCATAGAGATCGTGGCGCTCGGAATATCTACCGGCGGGCCAAACGCCCTGCGCCGGGTCTTTGCCGAGATCGACGGAGATATCGGCGTTCCTATTGTCGTCGTACAGCACATGCCCGCCGGCTTCACCCAGGAGTTCGCAAAGAGCCTCAACAGGGTCTGCCCCCTTGAGGTTCGGGAAGCGGAGGACGGTGACCTGCTCAAACCGAATCGGGTGCTTATCGCCCCGGGAAACCATCACATCACCGTCGAGCGCATGAGCCTTGCCGCGGTGGCGCGGATCTCCTCCACCGCTCCGGTTAACGGCCACCGCCCTTCGGCGGATGTCCTCTTCGAATCCGTCGCCGAAAGCTACGGGCATACCGCCCTCGCGGTGATTATGACCGGCATGGGTCGCGACGGCGCCCGGCGGATCGGTGACATCTACGAGGCCGGCGGAATGACCATTGCCCAGAACGAGAAGAGCAGCGTCGTCTACGGGATGCCGAGGGTCGCCTGGGAGTACGGCTACGTTCACCAGCAGGTCGACCTGAGCGAGATGGCCGCGACAATCAGCAGAATTGTGAAAGAGAGTCGCGGAGGTGAGTGAGCTAACCGTCTACGACTGCGGCACCCTCCCGTACGCACCGGCCCTCGAGGTCCAGCGGCGCCTGCAGCACGCCCGGGAGGTTGAGGAGATCGGAGACACCCTTCTGCTCCTCGAGCACCCGCCGGTACTCACCATGGGAAAGAGCGCGGTCCGGGAGCACGTGCTTGCCACGGACAAGCAGCTCGCCGAGGCCGGCGCCACCATCGAGTGGATCGAGCGGGGCGGCGAGACCACCTATCACGGCCCGGGCCAGCTCGTCGGCTATGTGATCTTCAACCTCTACGACCGCCACCGAAGCATCAAGCGCTTTGTCCGCAACATGGAACAGGTCTTTATCGATCTTCTCGGCGAGGAGTACCGGATCGAGGCGGGGCGTGATGTTGAGCATCCCGGTGTCTGGGTGGCTCACGAGAAGATCACCGCCGTCGGGATCTCCATACGTAACAAAGTGACGATGCACGGGTTCGCCTTTAACGTCGCCCCGGACCTCGCCCACTTCGACTGGATCATCCCCTGCGGTATCACCGACCGGGGACAGACCTCCCTGCTTAAACTCACCGGCCGGACGCCTCATATGGATGAGATAAAGGAGAAGGTCGCCGACCGCTTTACGAGGATCTACGAGTTCGACCGCCGAAGCGAGCTGCTGCCGGGACCACCTCAGCTCTCGCCCTGATTGTGCCGGCTGCAGGACTCCCGAACCCGCTCGATGGAGAGGGCGCGGCCGTCCCGTTCAAACTCCATGAGCACCCCCTGAATCTCGAGGCGCTCCCAGGCGTCATCGGAACGTTCCGGCATCTGGCTCATAAACTTGCGAATCTCCACCGAAGGCTCGAGACCGCCGACACTGTCGATGCTGCCGGTGCGTCCGGCGTCGCAGATCGTCGCGGTACCCGCGGCGCTGACCCGCTCGTCCGCGGTAGGTACGCGGGTTCCCGTGCCGACGACCGCCGATACCAGCCCGTCTGCATGAAAGAACATCGTCAGTTTCTCGGCGGTGGTGAGAGCGTGATAATCGAGCACGATAATCGAGCAGTTCTCCCGCAGCCGTCGGACGATCTCCGGAAGGAAGGTGTAGGGATTTGTGGGATGGACCCGGTTGTATCCGGACTGACCGAGGAGGCTTATGACGCCGATCTGCTCGTCCCCGATGGTGTAGGTGCGCCAGCCGCGACCGGCGTTACCAGGAGGAAAGTTGGCCGGTCTGAGGATGTAGGGCGCCTGCTGCAGATGATCCTTCATGTCCCGCTTGTAGTAGATCTGCTCACCGGAGGTTATGACATCGACTCCCAGCTTTCTCAGGTAGATCGCGTGGTTCTTGCCCAGGCCGAATCCGCCGGTGGCGCCGTCACCGTTGGCGATCACACAGTCTACCGAAAGAGACTCCCGCAGCTCCTTGAGTCGCTGCTTAACACAAAAAACGCCGGACTTGCCGACGATCTCCCCCAGGAATAGAACTCGCATGCTCACAGTAACACAAGAGTACCTGATCCAGTGTTATATTGATAGACGTGGTGCCGGAGAGACCGGACCAGATGTCGCAGTGGCATCGCCAGGCGGCAAAGGCGCGACCGGAGGGTGCGCCGATACAACATCTGCCCAAGGAGGGTATACGTATGAGAGAACGGGATTTTGTCGATCTCGGTCGTCTGATGGACGACATCTTCGCAGCGGCTGAGGGCTTTCGCTCCTCCTTCAGTGAGAACGCCGAGCATCTCAGCGAGCGTGCCAAGCGCTACGCCAAGCAGTGGCCCTGGACGGAGGAAAAGGAGTTTTACTCCTTCTACTCGTTTCCGCCGGCCAACATCTACATGACTCCCGACCGGAGCATCACCTTCGAGTTCGCCCTCGCGGGCTTCGACGAGAAGGATATCGACCTCCAGTTCAAGGGCGACTACATGATGCTCAGCGCGAAGGCTCCCGAGAGCCCGGAGGATGTTTCCTTTCTGAAGCGGCGACTCAAGTTCAAGGACGTCACCGAACAGAAGTACTACGTCCCGGAGGACAAGTTTGAACGGGAGGAGGCGAAGGCGGTCTTCAAGAACGGCATGCTCAAGGTGACCGTACCGCCGAGGGAGGACGTGCAGGCGCAGCACGGAATCAAGATTGAAATCGTTAACGAAGACGAGGAGGATTCCGGCGCGTCCGGGGAGTCCTCGAAGGAGAAGAAGTAACTATGCTGTTCTGGCTTATCGTCGGCGCAGGGCTGGGCTATTTCTTTAAGCCCCAGATCGACCGGGTCGTATTCAAGACGATCCGTGCACTCCGGGACAACCGGCGCGACCGGTATTAGAACCATCTCCGGCGGCGGCCTCCCGCCGCCGGCTCTCATCGCTCACCTCCCGACGCGCAGCTCGATGACGTAGCCGCTGTAACGGCGGATATTGATCACCCGCTGATCCCGGAAGATCAGGTACTGACCTCTGATGCCGGCGAGCTCGCCGGTTGTAATCGGCTCCTTGTCGAGATTGACACTCCTCACCTTTTCAGGCGGCGTCGCCACGGGGTAGTGGATCTCCTGCACCTCGCTGTCGCAAAAGGCGTACTGCCTCAGATGCTCCGGCAGGGCGTCGAGGAGCCGCTCCCGCTCGGCGGCGAGGTCAGCCTCCTCGAGACGCTCGTCCTTCAACATCCGCTGCCAGTTGGTGCGGTCGGTAAAAAGCTCCTTGCTTGCGACTTCGATCTCCCCGGCGAGCCGTCGGTAGGGGGTCCGGGCGACAACGAGGGCCGCCGCGGCGCCCTGGTCGATCCAGCGGGTGGGGATCTGGGTCCACCGGGTCACCCCGACTTTTACGGCGCTCGAAAGGGCAAGGTAAACCGCGTGGGGCTGGTTGTGATGCTCCTGTTCCCACTCCGGGTCCCTCCCCTCACCAAGGTGGCCCCGGCAGAGCTCCGGGCGGACGATGCACTCGGCGTTTTCCGGAGCGTCCCGGAAGCAGGGATAACAGAATCCCTGTCCGAAGGATTTGCTGGTCTTGCGGTCACACCGGATACAGCGGATCTCACCTGTAACGTTGAGGCCCACCTCCCTGCCGATAAGGTCGTTCATGGTAACCGACTGCTCCCCGAGGGGGAGGGTGTAGGAAACCGGCCGGGCGAGCTCCACCCGCATTTTTTCGAGCTTTCCACGCGCTTTCATCTCCCTGGGACTCTGACATAAAGGGTAACGCCGGTAAAGCAGTTGCGACGGTCGGGGAGTGGGCGTAGAGTAGCGGCTATGTATCGACTACTTGCCACCGATATCGACGACACGATTCTCGCCCCGGACGGCAGCCTTCCGGAAGCGAACCGTCGCGCCCTGGTCCAACTCCACAGCCGCGGGATACCGGTAGTCTTCAGCTCCGGACGCGCCACCGTCTCCATGAAAAACGTGATAAAGCGAATCCTCCCCCTGGCCGACGACGAGTTCATCATCTCCTACAACGGAGCCCGGGTGGTCCAGGCGGAGTCGGACCGGGTGCTGTTCGAGCGGCTCATCGACCAGGAGAGTATCCGGGAAATCGCCGCCTACTGCCGGGAGTACAACCTCCTCGTTCAAGGCTACGAGCCGGAGGGGTTTCTCGTAGAGATCGACGACCGCCGCTCCGAGGTCTACGCCGGGGAAGCCGGCATGAGCTACCGAAAGGTTGACTCCCTCGCCGGCCATCTCCCCCAGGGCAGCCCGAAGCTCCTCGTTATCGCAGACCACCAGGAGCTCCTCCGGCATCGCGGAGAGCTCGAGCGTCTCGGCGAGGGACGGTGGCGATCCACCTTCTCAAAGCCCCACTACCTCGAGGTGATGAGCCCGGGAGTAAGCAAGGGTGAAGCGCTCTCGCGTCTGGCGGACCATCTCGGCATACCGATCGGGGAGACCGTCGCCGCCGGGGACAGCCAGAACGACCGAGAAATGGTTGAGACCGCTGGTCTCGGGGTCGCGGTAGCCAACGCCCGGGATGAGCTAAAAGCTGTGGCCGACGTCGTTCTCGATCGCAGCGCCGAGGAGGGAGCGATCGAGGAACTGGTAGCGCGCTTCTTCTCATGAGTAGCACCAGCGCTAACGGTGCGTACCACCGAAGCGACCGTGCTTCTCAGCCTTTCCAACGGGGGCCGTAACAAGATCTCCAAAGCCGACATGAAAACCTTCGCACTCCTCATTATGAACCTCCCCCGGAACATTAGCCGGCGCTTGAGGGAGATGGACAACCGCTTCGCCGCGGGACTGTAGGAGAGACGCCCCGAGGGTGGAGTCACCACGCTTCTATACACCAACCGCCGGCAGGCCGCTATACTCTCGCCCATGATCTCCAAGCTTACCAACACCTACTCAATCGTCGCCGTCGACACCGATCGGCAGGAGATGGGCGTCGCCGTCCAGTCCCACGTCTTTTCCGCCGGGAGTATCGTCCCCTGGGGGATCGCCGGGGTCGGAGTCGTCGCTACCCAGTCCCTCGTAAACATAGACTTCGGTCCCCGGGGGCTTGCGCTCCTCGACGCCGGCCTCCAGCCCCCCGGGGTGGTAGAGGCGCTGCTTGCCACAGACGACCGACAGATCTACCGGCAGCTCGCCGTCGCCTCCCCCGACGGTACCGTCGCGGCCCACACCGGGGAGCGCTGCATCCGGGAGGCAGGCCACGCAACCGGGGCGGGAGTAGTCTGCGCGGCAAACATGATGGAGAAGAGCACCGTCTGGAACGCGATGCTCGAGGCGTACGAGGCAAGCGATGGACCCCTCGCCGGGCGGATGCTCGCGGCGATGGAGGCCGCCGAGGATGAGGGTGGGGATATCCGGGGCAAGCAGTCCGCCGGGATCCTGGTGGTCTCTACGGTAAAACATCCCTCAGTCGCCGAGAACCGCCTCGTCGATATCCGGGTCGAGGATAACCCGGATCCGGTCCGGGAGATCCGGCGACTGCTCACCCTGCACACCGCCTACCGCCGGGCGGAAGAGGGCGACAACGCCCTCGCCGCCGGAGACCCCGTCGCCGCGGAGCGCGCCTTCGCAGAGGCGTTCTCCCTCTACCCCGACTCCCTTGAGCTTCGCTACTGGATGGCCCTCGGCCTCGCCTCCACAGGTGAGATCGGCCGTGCCCGGGAACTCCTCGCCCCGGTCTACGCCGCGGACCCGCGCCGGCAGGAACTCACCCGCCGCCTCAAGGAGACACGCCTGTTCACCCTTTCCGAGGAGGGTTGGGAGCAGATTACCAGCCTCTGAGAGTGAGATTCGCTCTACCCCCACCGGCGGGGGAGGAGGAGGATAATCGTGATTGCTGGTACTATAGCTGTTCGATTAGAGAATCGTCCGTGTATCCCGTTGCCGGCGCGGTCCGGCGACGGCCCTCCCTCCAAACGTACCGATGGAGGCACCGGAAGGTTAGATCAGCTGGAAGGGGCACTATGAGTGAGAACAGAGGCGAAACGGAGAAGAGGGAGTACCCGACCCGTCCTTTTATCGGAGTTGGCGTTGTGGTGCTCAAGGGAGGAGCCGCCCTCCTTATCCGGCGGGGCAAGCCACCGAAGCAGGGCGAGTGGAGTCTCCCCGGAGGTTCCCAGAACCTCGGCGAGACAGTACGAGAGACCGCGGCCCGGGAGGTGCGGGAGGAGACGGGAGTCGAAATCGGAGAGCCTCACTTTCTGGAGGTTGTCGACGCGATCATACCCGACGAGTCCGGGCGTACCCGTTATCACTACACCCTGATCGACTTTGTCGCCGACTGGGCCGGAGGCGAGGCGACGGCGGCGGACGACGCGGAGCACGCCGAGTGGGTGCCCCTGTCAAAACTCGGGGAGATCGAGCTCTGGGATAAGACCAGGGAGGTAATCGAAAAGGCCGCTCGCCTGCGGGAGCTCGGCTACCCCACCTCGTGAGACCAGTATCGTCCCTGCCGGGGCGCGGGCTTTCGCGTCTCAGACCCCGGGAATCCCGCCGAACCCCGCAGTCGTCACTGCCGAACCTGATTAGATTGACAGAAGGAAAGGGATACCGCTATAGTCGGGAGCGTTAACCCGCCCGGGTGGCGAAATTGGTAGACGCGCTAGGTTCAGGGTCTAGTGTCCTTACGGATGTGCGAGTTCGAGTCTCGCCCCGGGCAGTG
>JBKHDM010000100.1:0-8213 GCA_046541355.1 Spirochaetaceae bacterium | reverse complement strand
GGATGCGCCGGGGTCGAGTCGGCTCAACCGGTGAATCCCCGAGTCGGCTCACGCTATATCGACCCCGCCGTCGGGACCCCAGGTGATTTCGAGCTCCAGTTCTTTGCGCTCCCCGCTCTTTTTCTGCTTAACCTCGTACTCCAGCTCCAGATCAACCTGGTCGGGAATATCGACGGAAGTCTCACCACTGCTGCTCTTGAGAACAACGCTCCCCGACTCGACCCGGGAGGCGAGGTCCCGCAGAAAAGCCGCCAGTTCACTCCGTTTCATCCGCTCCTGACTCTTGTGGAGCACTTCTTTTTTTCCGCTCATCGATCTACTCCTTTCGCCGCAAGCTTGTCTACGATTTCCCGGGTCGTCTCGGACCAGAGGTCTGATCGGTACCACTCCGCCATGGTTTCGAGAAACTCCCGGTAGAGGGAGGCAAACTTCTTTGCTGCGTCAGTGTCGCTCTTCTGCTTTGCGTAGAGTTCCATGAACTCCGGGCGCTCCGCTTTCCACTGCTCCTTCTTTCTTGAAACCGCCTCCGGCGCCTCGACCCAGCGGACGAGCTCCTGCCACCGGCCGTCCCAGAGGGAGATGACCGGTATGTGGTCGGTTCCCTCTCTCTCATACCCCTCCTTGAGCGGCTCGTGCTCGGAGCCCCGCAACGCTTTGAAGGGGATATCCGCCTTTGCAAACAGGCTTGCGAGGATCGGCGTATTGCAGGCGGAGTCACCGCACCAATCCTCGGTCATCATCGTTGCCCGCACCGGCTGAGGGTACTCCGCGGCGAGGCGGGCAAGCTCCTCGGCGTGAGAGGAGTCCGCCTCCGCCTCGTCCATGAGCTGCTTCACCAGGGAACGGTAGTTCCTCAGGTTTGCGACGTACTCAGGAGCGTCATAACCTGAGGAGAACAGAGCATCATTCATTTCTTTGTTCATCTTAGATACTACATACTACCAGCGCCGGGAGGATGACAATCATCTCCCTCACCGGCGCCGTTGTACTGACAGGGCAGGACGATCCTTCGACCTCTTCAGGTCAGTCGATCCGATCGGCGAAGGTCTCCTCTACGGAAATGATCGGCTCGAACTCGTAGGTACGGCTCGCCTGACCGGCACGAACGCTGTGGGTCTGGCCGATCGCGTTCTCGAAGGCGACATCTCCGTGGGAGACGGCAAGCTCAAAACCGTCAAAGGCGAACTCAGTGCCTCTAACAGCGGCAGTGGAGATTGGCGAGCGGACCCGAAAGTCCAGAGATTGTCCAGTGCGCCGCCGGACATCCGCGCTCAGGCGACCGTAGGGCATGTCAAGGGAGCTTTCGAGCTCCTCGTTCTCCTCGGTCAGGGCGGAGATGGTCGTGCGGCTCAGGGGGCCGAGGCGCAGAGAGCTGCGGTCCACACCGACCTCGAGGGATGAGCGAAACCCCGTTACCACTTCGGCGCCTGCCGGAAGCACCATTCCCTCTGTTATCCGCTCCCAACTCCCACTGTTGACTCGATACTCTACGGTGCCGGCGACGTCGAGAACCACCGCCTCGACCGCTACTGCTGCTGCAAAAGGAATCAGGAGGAGAGCTACTGCGAGCAATGCTCTTCGTGTCATCGTAAAACCTCCAAAAAAATCGTTTCTTTCCCCGCGGGCGATCTCCGCCCCTCTAGAACGCAAAAGTAAAGGTTGCCTCGGTCTCCCAGACCGGGTCCCGACTGTCGAAATGGACACCGCCGAACTCCCTCGTCCACGGCACGAATATACTACTGTTCAGCTCAAGTATCAGTTCTCTGACCGGCTCGAAGGCGATTTCTCCGGAGATTTCCGCTCCCAGAGGCAGGTTTCTGGTGAGGGCGCTCTCAGGTATCGTCGCTACCGGCTCCTGGCTCACCCGAAAAAACGGGCCCCCGGCTACCGAGAGGCGCAGGGGCTCGAGGAGCCGGAGATCCGCCGACACTCTCGGATGAAAAAGGTTGGAGAGCGTTCCCGGGTAGGTTACCCAGGGAGCAGGTCCGCCGGCGGGGAGAAAGGAGGTGTTAATCCTGTCCCCCTGCCCTTCGAGGAGGGGCGCTCCCTCGGAGTCCCCGGAGGCGAGGAGCAGTTCGAGGGCGAGGCGGGTGGGAACCGACGTTTGGGGAAACCAGCGGAAACTACCCCTAACCAGGCCGGCGAGGACGGTCGTTGCGTCCCGGTTTGCGTCGGGTCGGTTTGTCCGGTAAAGCCCCAGCTGCCCGGTCCCCGACAGATCGTAGAAGAGCCTCGTTCCCAGGGGGCCCGAGAGGCCCAGGGTCGTCAGATACAGGTCGAGACTGTCGTTTCCACTGTCGAGGTCACCGAAGGATCGCTGGTCGAGCCGGGAGGCGAGCTCCAGGGAGGGGGAGTGACGCTCCCAGAACTCCGGAAGCAGAAGCCTCACCTGGGTAAAGAGTGTCGCCGGGGCGAGGCGGTCAGCCTCGCTCTCCGCGTCCTCCCGGGTCGTAAGGGTGAAGGGAGGGGGGCCCTGCTCCTCCCTCAGGAGGCCCGTGTAGCCGACCCCAAAAACCGCCACCGCCGTCGGCCCGCTGCGCTGGAGGAGAAATCCGTCTATCGGCTGGGAGATGATCCGTCCGGTGAGGTCAGCGACCTCCCGTCGCCCGACGCTGATCTCCGTGATCGCCCCGCCGGCGGCGGGGGTGAGTCGGTTCTTGACGTAGAGCTCCCGGATAAAGGGTGAAAGCAGATCCTCCTCGTCGCTTACCACGGAGAACTCGCTTTCGAGGACCGTCTCGTTGGGAGCCCATCCGTCGAGGTTCAAGGTAAGCTCGTTGGAAAACGCTACATCCTCCTCGTTCCGCCGGCGGGCGGTGAGAGCCTCGGTGAGGTCAACTATCGGATAGATCGCCGCCTCCCGCACCTCGGCGGGAGGGGTGGTGGGCACGGGTCGGCCTGTTTCCGGTAAGTCTCCGAAGGCCGAGACGCCGCGACTGAGCAGCTGGAGCGCCTCGGTCCCCGAGAGGGGGCGGCGGAGAGCGAGGAACTGTGGCGCTTCGGGGTAGACGTTCATCTCCCGCAGATCCCGGAGGGCGTAGCGAGGAAGCCCGGTCACGGAGTAGAGCAGTCCACCGGAGAGCGCCCAACGCTCCATGGTGATTGCCGCGAGAGAGCCGAGAGAGAGGGGTGCAGCCTCACCCTCAGGAAGCCCGAGGAGGGAGAGAGTTGCCTGGTAGGAGGCTGTCTCCGCCGCGGCATAGGAGTCTATCTCCTCACCACTCTGGGCGTGAAGGAGAGTGGAGATCAGAAGAAACGAGAAAAACAGGGCCGCTTGCCGTCTGTGATTACTATCTTCATGCACGTGCACAATATACTCTCCTGGTTCCGGAGTGTGGCCAAAACAGTCTATTACGTCCCGGTTGTTCTTCTTCTGGCGCTCTCGTTGGCTGTCGTTCTGCCCCGGCTTCAACCGTTCCGTATCGCCGAAGAGCGAACTCTCGACGCGATGCGTCGCCTCACCCCTGCCGCCGAGGAGGACCCGCGGATTCTCTTTGTGGAAATCGACGACGCCGCGGTCTCCTCCGTAGGTAGCTGGCCCTGGTCCCGGGCGGAAATCGCCCAGGGGCTCTACTCCCTCGGGGAGTTCGGCCCCGAGCGGATCCTCCTGGATATCGAGTTTCGAGACCCGAGTCCCTACCTTGTCCAGCGGGATGCGCTGTCACCGACGGTGCTGCAGATGGCCGGGGAGGAGTCCCCGCAACGGATGTTGGAACTCCTCCTCGAAGACCGGGACGAGCTTCTCGGAGAGGCCGTCGCCGCCCTCGGCAATGTCTACCTCCCCCTGGTCTACGATAACCGGGAGGGTGAGCTTGCCGAGGCAATCCTGCCGATCCCGCCGGTACGGCAGGGCGCGGCGGGCATCGGCTTTTCCAACACCATAATCGATCCTGACGGCGTCTCCCGCCGGCTTCCGGCCCTGGTGGAAACCGATCATGGCGAGGTTGCCCAGCTCGGACTCGCCTTTCTCGGCTATAAACCGGAGGAGATCGAGAGGGAGGGGGAGTACCTCATCCTCCCGGAGACCGCCGACCGGCCGCTGCGGCGACTGCCGGTGGATGATGAAGGGCACTTCCGGATACTCTGGCCCCGGGGGCGATTTACCGAAACCTTTCGCCATATCTCCTGGCGCGCCCTTCTTACCTATCACGGTTCAATCGAGGATCTCGCCTTCAATATTCGGCTCATGGAGCAGGCGGGGTTTGTCCCGCCTCGCTTCGAGACGCTCCTTGGTGTACTCAACGCTCTCGAGACAGCTGAGCAGGAGAGTGTTCTCGAAGATCGTGTCGAGCTGCGTCGCGCTTTTCTCGGCCTCAGCGGCCAGTTTCTCAGGAGTGACGCGGAGACCCGGATACGCTCGGAACTGACCGAGCTCCTCGAGGAGGGGGACCTGCCGGAGTCGGTCGCCCGGGAGATCGAGTCGGTCCTCGCGGAGGTGGAAAGCGCCTTCGAGGCGAGTCGGGAGCTTCAGTCGCAAGCTGTGGCCGCCCGGGAAGAGCTCGAGCGGGAGGTGGAAGGGGCGCTCGTTCTCGTCGGCTTTACCGCTACCTCCACCACCGACCTCGGGGTGACTCCCTTCGACCAGACCTTTGCCAATGTCGGCGTCCACGCCTCGGTGGCAAACATGGTCCTCACAGGCGAGACATTGCGCTTTCTGCCGACCTACTGGTCTGTCGCAATCGGCGCGGTTCTCTCCTTCCTCCTCGCCCTAACGCTCCGGCGCGCCTCCGGCGCTGCTTCCCTCGCCCTCGGCCTTGCGGGCGTGCTGCTTCCGGCGGGGGCGAGTTATGTTCTGCTCCTGGTAGCCTCGACCTACCTCCCGGCCCTCGCGGCAATGAGCGCTCCGACAATCGTCGCCGTTCTTCTCCTCGCGGGAAACTACCTCGCCCTGTCGAGGGAGAAGGCGGTGGTCAGGGACGCCTTTGAGCACTACCTCGCCCCGGAGGTTGTCTCTCAGCTCCTCGAGGACCCGAGGCGTCTCGACGTCGGGGGTACCGAGCAGCGCCTCACCGTCGTGATGACCGATGTGGCCGGGTTTTCGCGGATCGCCGAGCAGCTCTCCCCGAGCCGTCTGGTGGAGCTGCTCAACGACTACCTCACCCAGATGAGCGATCTGATCATGGGGCAGGGTGGGACAATCGACAAGTACGAGGGTGACGCGATCCTCGCCTTTTTCGGTGCCCCCGTGCCCGTCGAGGATCATCCGGTCAGGGCGTGCGTCGCGGCTCTCCAGATGAAGAAGCTCGAGTCGGTTATCAACAACCGTTTCATCAGGCAAGGACGCTCCCCGGCGCCGTTGATCACCCGGATCGGGATAAATACCGGAGAGATGATTGTCGGCAACCTCGGTACCAACCGGCGGATGAATTACACCGTCATGGGACATAGCGTGAACCTCGCCGCCCGGCTCGAGGGGATAAACAAGGCTTACGGCACGAGCGTATGCATCAGCGAGGAGACCCGAAAGGCGCTCGATGAGAGGTTTCTTGCCCGCCGGATGGACCGCGTTCGGGCGGTAGGTATGGACCGACCGGTGCGGCTGTACGAACTGGTGGGATATCTCGAGGAGTCCACCGCCCCCTTACGGGAGGCTGTAGAGCTTTTCGAGGCGGGGATCGACGACTTCGAGGCCCGGGAGTGGGAGCGGGCGCAAGCGCGCTTTACCACGGTCCTGCGGATCTATCCCGACGACGGACCGGCAAAGCTCTTTCTCCGGCGGTGCGAGGAGTTTCTCGCAGACCCGCCCCGGGAAACCTGGGACGGGGTTGTCTCCTTAACAAGCAAGTAGCCGGTTCTCCCGGGTGCCGCTCGGACGGTTTCCCCGGGTGCCCCCGGGGCGGTGCGCTCCCCTTCACACCTCCCGGTCACGTTCTGCGCCTCTCCAGAGGCTTCGGAGGTCCCAGTCCGCCGCCCGCGCCTGGCTCTCAAAGGCACTTTCGAAAAACCACGCCAGAGCGGTCGGCCAGTCGCTCCGCGGAGCCAGCGCCCGGTAGACAAGCTGAGCCTGCCGGCGATCCTCCCTGAATGTCGCTCCCGAAGGGCGCAGTTGCCCTTCGGGACTCTCCACGGCGGGGTGTATCCAGGAATAAAAAGTCGCCTCTGGAGTCATCTCGTCCCCCAGGGAGACTCCGCAGTAGCACTGCTCCCGGCCCAGGGACTCATCGGTCAGATCCCCCATCCCCCGGGAGGCATCTGCTTCCCGGCCGTTGTACACGGTCACCCCGAGGTTCATCGTGGTCCAGTCCAGTTTGACACCGGTGTGAGGTCCTTTGAACCGTCTGAGCAACCGACCGAGCACCTCCTGGGTACCGGCCCAGACAACGAGTACCGCCCGCAGTACTTCCTTGAAGTTTTCAGGCTCTCCTGAATCCTCCATCTCCGGGAGATACGGCTGCTTCTTTAAACCGAGGTAGTCCAACCCGTCGAGGAGCTGTGAGCGGAGCTCGGAGAGAGGGGTTCCGGTGATCGAGACGGTTGCCACCTTGCCCCTCACCGATGCGAGGCGAATCTCCCGTTGCAGGAGGTCGAGGCGCATATCGATCCCTCCCGGGAGCAGGGGGGATGATACCCCCCGGGCGTTGAGCCCGAAAAGCCAATCCCCATCATCGTCGAGGCTGATCGACCGGGCGGCGCTTCCCAGAAGCTGGGTGATCAGATGGAGCCTTCCGAGGCTATCCCGAGAGGTTTCGTAGTCGAATGCAGGTAGTCTCATCTGGTAAACGTGGGAAATTCCTCATTGAACCGTCAATTGGAGGAGGTCGGCAGGAAGCGCACACCCTGCCGGGACAACTGCCGGGGCAGTGCCTCCCCGAAGGCGACCGCCGGGGTGATCACCCCTGCGGGCGAATCGGGCTCCCGGGGCGCGGCGAGGAGGATTGCCGACTCTCCGAGCATGATCGCCGTGGCGCCGTAGCCAGGGTCCCTGTCACCCTCGATCCGGAGATACGCTCTCCCGGAAAGCGGGTCCTCGATCCGCGCCTCGAAGTAGCCGCCTCCCTCCTCGGCGACCCGAGGCCCCGAGCCGGGTGGGGGAAAGAGCAGGGCGACGAGAAGCGAGCGGGTCGGGGGAAAGGCGAATAGTAGCCGTCCTGCGGTGATGGCGGATCTCCCGGCGAGAGCTTTGAGAAAGCCGCCGATCCCGGGAGGCAGAACAAAAACCTCGTTGTAGCGGAAATCCCTGCCGTAGAGGAAGCGTGAGAGGGCGTTGGTGCGGTAGACTACTCTACGGTTTACCTCCTCCATGAGAAACGGTACCTGCCATCCCCCCGAGGCTCCGTCTTTCCAGGAGACGCGCTCCCCTCCGGCAGCAGTCTCGCCACCACCCCGGTCCGGGCTCCAGTGCGGTTCGAGACTGTGGGGATCTGTCAGGAGCGCCCGGACCGTGGCGTCCGAGGCGGCCTCCCGAAAGAGACCGACCATGCTCTCGAGGGTACCGCGGCTCACCCCTCCCTCCTGCCTGTGCAGACGCAGGCGCAGGGCTGGGGCGGGCTCCCCGGTTTCGGCGATCAACCGCTTCTGAACCAGATAAACCCCGAGATCGCTCGGGACGCTGTCGAAACCGCAGGCGTGGACGATCCGCACGCCAGCTGCCTCCGCCGCCCCGGCGAAGGTGTCGGCACTCCGGCGCATCCATTGCACCTCACCGGTGAGATCACAGTAGTCACTACCCTCCCGGACAGCCGCCTCCACCACAGGGGTCCCGTAGCGGGCGTAGGGTCCGACGGTCGAGCAGATCACCCGGGAGCGGCGTGCCATAGCTCTGAGAGAGGCTACATCCTCGCTGTCGGCGAGGAGGGTTGCCGGCGCACCGGCGTGCCCGTCGGCTTGCTCGGCGAGGCGCGAGGCGAGGTCGGCGAGTTTCTCACCCTTGCGCCCCGCAAGGCAGAGCGTGAGCCCCTCCTCCCGGCAGCGGCGGTGAAGATAGGCAGCGGTGAGGCGCCCGACAAAGCCGGTGGCGCCGAAAAGCGTGATGTCGTATCCCGGGGCAGCTTCCATAGTACTTTCGAAGATACTAAAAACGAATCGCCCCCGAGGGGGGCGACGGCTACCGGGGAGGACGGCGGAGAGAAGGGTCCGGCTCAGAAGCGTGGCGGTGCCGATGTGGATGTAGGTGTATGGGTCGCCCGGCTCGATGAGCTCGAGAATGTTGCTCCCCCCCCTTACTGTTCACAACCGTGGTGTTTTCATTCTTTATTCTTCCCTATTTGAAGCAA
>JBKHDM010000099.1:0-8611 GCA_046541355.1 Spirochaetaceae bacterium | reverse complement strand
GGGGGTTGAGCGCCCCGGGGGTTGAGCGCCCCGGGGGTTGAGCGCCCCGGGGGTTCCGAGGCCGGTGGCGCCGGGGGTTGAGCGCCCCGGGCGCGCCGGGGGTTGAGTACGCCGGTGGCGCTCATGGAAGCTTAATCAAATTCTGACGTGCCTCTAGCGTCATCCTGACCGGGCTTTTCCATCTTGAAATAATGGACAAGCCCCGGATCGCGATCCTCACCCGCCCGATCGACGAAAACATGCACAGTGGCAGTGGCCGGCACTGGTATGAGATTGCCCGCAGGCTTCTGAGCCTCGGCGGGGAGTTCCACTTTACCTTTGCCCACTATCGCAGGAGCGATAACGCTGTCTATCGGGAGCTTCGGAGCGTGGGAGGGGATGAGCTTCTTCTTCCGCGGGACCCCGTGAGGGCCTCCCGGGCACTGGCGGCACGGAACTTCGACGTAGTCCACTACTATCTACCGACGCTCTTTTCTCCGATTTACGGCGTCCGGGCGCGTAAGGTGGTTACGTTACACGGAGCGGAACCTGTGCTTCTGCCCCGCTACTACCGGGCGGTCCACGTCCTGCACGACCGCTACGTGGTGCCTGCGGTTACAAGGGCGATGGACCATATCGCCTGCGTCTCCGAGACTACCCGGGAGTACGCCCGACGCAACTACCCGCTACGACCGTCTCAACGATTCTCCACGATCTACAACGGTGTTGACCCTGCCTTTACGCCGGAGGCCGGACTGGGACGGGCGGAGATGGACGAAGAGCCCTACTTCTTCCACGTGAGTAAGTACTCGCTGCGCAAGAACCCGTGGACAATGCTCGCCGCCTTCACCCTTTTTCTTCGGAGACGGGGGGCGGCGGGGGACAGGAGAGCGTGGAGACTCGTGATAGGCGGGTCGGGATGGGAGAACTTTCGCGTCCGGGGATTTCTCAAACGGGCGGGGATCGAGGAGCGGGTTTCCCTGCTCGGCTACGTCGAACGCTCCGAGCTCCCGGGCCTCTACGCGTCGGCCTACGCCTTTCTCTTTCCCTCGCTCTGCGAGGGGTTCGGGATGCCCAACGTCGAGGCGATGGCGTGCGGCTGTCCGGTGATTACGAGTGACGCCTTCGCGATCCCGGAGATCGTCGGCGACGCCGCCCGGATGATCTCCCCTCCCCGTAACGTCTCTGCCCTGGTGGAAGAGATGAATCTCCTCGCCTCACAGCGTGATATCCGGGATGAGCTGTCGGTCCGGGGTATTGCGCGGGCGCAGCGCTACCGCTGGGAGGATAGCGCCCTTGAACTGCTTCGCGTCTACCGCAACCTCGCTGACCAGCACCGCTCGGAGCGGACGATTCGGATTGGTCCCTGGGTCCACAGCATCAAGCGCGACGGCAGTCGGGCGGTCGGGGCGTGAGGGCCGCCGCCGCGTGAGGGCCGCCGCCGCGGGGTGAGGGCTGCGGTCGGGGCGTGAGGGCCGCCGCCGGGTGATGGCCGCCGCCTGGTCAGGTGCGGCTGATCTGCTGGTACACCTGGGCGACCCTTGAGGCGTACCGGTCCCAGGTGTAGGAGAGCGCCCGGGAGCGTGCGGCGGCAGCGGCTTGGCGTCGCTGTTGCGGG
Organism: Spirochaetaceae bacterium; assembly: GCA_046541355.1. Lineage (GTDB taxonomy): Bacteria > Spirochaetota > Spirochaetia > DSM-27196 > Alkalispirochaetaceae > CAYZHV01. The sequence goes on along the minus strand of JBKHDM010000099.1, from coordinate 7,014 downwards.
TTTCTGTAGTAATGGTGAATCGCCTCGGCGAGGGCGGAGGCGTCTCCCGCCGGAACGATCCGTCCTTCGATCCCGTCTCGGACCACCGAACCTGCCTCCGGGGTTGTTACGACGGGCAATCCCGAGGCGAGGGCCTCGTAGACTGCCTTGGCGGAGCCTTCCTTATGGCTCGGCAGAACGAAAAGATCGTGCTGCGGCAGCTCCCGGGGGAGGTCACGAAAGCCTCGCAGCCGTACCTTCAGTCTCCGGGCTCCACGCAGGGCGTGGTGAACCTCGGGGTAGACTCTGCCGTAGAGATGAAGCTCTCCGTCCGGGAGGGCGAGTTGGCGCCACGCCTCGATAAGCTCCGGTATTCCTTTGCGCCGGTCGACGGCGCCGCTGAAGGCGACACTGAACCTGGGCTCGCCGAGGGGGGCTCGGGGTTCTCGAGCGGGTTGGAAGAGCTCGGTGTCCACACCGAAGGGGACGAGAAAGACGCGCTCTTCGGAAATTCCACAGCCGCCTACGAGGGTGTCCACGGCGATCTGGGAGGGGGCGATCCAGTAATCGACGCCTTTACAATCCTCTCGGAACGCCTGAGCCCCGCCGGAGAGACATTCGATCGGCCGCATGGAAACATCGAGAAGGATCGGCGCGCCTCGGGTGAACTCCCGGACCGCGGGCAGGAGCCGTGGAGAGCGTAACCAGGTGTGGATGAGCTCGAGGCGCTCAGGCAGGAGCGCGTAGTTCTCGAGGCTTTCTCGCCCCGAGAGTCGCAGCGCCTCAGATCCATTAAGCAGCCCGAGGACGTCCCGTTCGAGGCGGCGGGCGAGAATCGCCTTGTGAGGAAACCGGGAGCTCCCGTAGACGTGTACCGCCTTGAGCAGCTTCGCAACGGTGTCTCCATATCCGACGGTGGCGACGGCGCACCTCTGTGCGGCCTCGGGACTGGTGTGGCGGGCGAGGGCGAGGATTTCACCCTTCTCGAACTGTCTCGCGATGTAGTAGGAGCGCGCCCCAAAGGCGTTTCGTACTCCGAAGGAGGATTGGACGAGGTGGAGTATCCTCGGAGAGGTGGGACTCACGGTAGTTCCTTTCTGGGAGGGCCGAAAACCGGAATCTCCCCTAATCCTCGAGCTCCTCGGGCTGGGAGCGCATCCATTCGACGTACTTCTTGACTCCCTCCTCGATCGGGACCGAGGGAGCGTAGTCGAAGGTCTTCTTCGCCTTGGTAATATCGGCGTAGGTTCGGATGACATCTCCCGGCTGCGGGGGCTGGTTGTCTATTTTCGCCTTTTTCCCGACGGCCTCCTCGATCACCTCGACGAGCCGGGTCAGGGAGACGGTACGGCTCTCGCCGAGGTTGAAAACGTCGAAGGTACCGGCTTTCTGCTTTGTGAGCCAGTTCATCGCCTTGGTGACCCCATCGACGATGTCGGAGACGTAGGTGTAGTCCCGCTCGGTCGAACCGTCACCGTAAAAGGGGATGGTTGATTCCTGTTCGATGAGGCTGGAAAACTTGGCGATCGCCAGGTCCGGCCGCTGTCGGGGACCGTAAACGGTAAAAAAGCGAAGGCAGGCGACGCGCATAAGATGAAGGTGGGTGTAGGTGTGGCAGAGAAGCTCGCACGCCTTTTTGGTCGCCGCGTAGGGAGAGATCGGGTGGTCCACAAAGGCGTCCTCTTTGAAAGGGACCTCCTCGGTGTTGCCGTAGACCGAGCTCGAGGAGGCAAAGATGAGATCCTGGATGTCGTTGGCGGCCATCGCCTCCATGACGTTTACCGTCCCCTCGACGTTGCACTTGGTGTAGGAAACCGGGTCCTCGATGGAGGGACGCACCCCCGCCTTGGCGGCGAGGTGGATAACGCAGTCCACCGGCCTGCCGTCCCGCAGGGCGCGCTCAAAGACGGTGTTCAGCCTCGACTGGTTAAGCAGATCGATCTCGAAAAACCGAAAGCCGGACTGACTCATGAGTCCCTCGAGGTTACGCTCTTTGGTCTTGCGGGGATAGAAGGGGTCGAAGTTATCTATCCCGTAGACCACGTGCCCGGACTCTACGAGGAAGTCAGCAACGTGGGACCCTATGAATCCGGCGGCGCCGGTCACCATGATGTTCATACCAACTCCTTCTAAACACGCCTCGAAGATAGCGTATTAGTGTAACGATAATGTTAACACGAAATCCCTTTCCCGCGGGAGTGCCCGGGCAAAGCGGGTACCTCCGCAGGAAGACCCCGACCGTCATTCCCGGCAGACCGGGAGTCCCCTCCCCGGGGGCTCATGTCATTTCCTCGATCACCTCGGCAAAAGCTGCGACCCAGTCGAAGTCGAAGTGTGCTCTCCGCACTGTGCACAGCTGTCGGAGGCGGCGGTACGCCTCGGGGTCCCGGGCTGCTGACTCCACCGCGTCGGCGATCGCCGTCGGGTTCTGCGGCTCGAACAGGAGCTCCTTCGCCTCGAGGATCGAGGCTATCCCGCTTGTGTCGCTCCCGATAACCGGTGTTCCCACAAAAAGCGCCTCCAGAACGGTGTTGGGAAAGCTGTCGTAGAGGGAGGGCACGACCAGCAGGTCCGCCGCGGCGAGACGTGGGAGGGGCGCGCTCTCCCGCCCGACAAAACTGACCCGGTCTTCGAGGGCGTGCTCGGACACGTAGCGGCGACACCACTGCTCGAGGCCGCCGAACCCGATAACCTCGAGGGTCACATCAACCCCCCGCTCTGCGACAAGCTCTCTCATCGCCGGCAAGAGGTGCTGGATGCCCTTTCGCTCGCCGAGGCTCCCGAGAAAGACCAACCGCCGGAGGGAGCGGCTGCGATTGGTAAGGGCGAGCTCTTCGGGAAACCAGCTCGCCTGCATGGAGTTGGGGATGACCACACTTTTTTCCGCGGCCCACGGATTTCGGCGGATCACTTCCTCCCTGTCGTAGTCGGACTGAAAGACGAGGCGCTGCGAGGCGCGGGTGATCCTGTACTCCAAAAACCGCTTCCAGATCCCCTGGAAGAAGCGCTGAACTCCCTTGAACCGCTTAGCCTCCTTGTAGAGCATCCCGAAGCGGCGGTGGACGGTGACGATGTTACTCCTGAAGGAGAACAGAAGCGGCGCGGAGAGCCTCCTTGCAACCGCCCTGGCGGCGAAAAAGTCGGTGGTACTGAAGGCGACAACCACCGCCTCTGGTGCAACCCTGCGGGAGGCGACCTCGCCGAGGCGACGCACCACCTCCCGTCGGTAGCGCCACCAGGCGGGGGCGAGCCGCGGGTTGCGGTGGCGACGAAAGATCGGCACCTCCTCTCCTGGAAGCGGCCCTGCCCTCCCCCGGACCGCCGGGTCGCAGAGGAGGAGCACCCGGTAGCCCCGCCCCTCGAGGCCACCCATCAGCTCGAGAAACCGCCGGTGCCCCCCGGTGCGGATCTCCGGGGGAGGAAAGACGCCGAGGATCGCGGGAAGGGCCGGGGGCCCCGCCACGCTGGTCAATCGAGGGCTCCCCGGATCCGGGTACACACCTCCCGGAGCGCCGCCTCCCCGGCATCGACAAAGATGTGGGGGCTTATGCGGACGTAGGAGAGGCTGCGGCGGTCAACCTGGTCGGCGACGATCTTTTCGGCAATCTCCTCTACCCTGAAACCGGAGTAGTAGACCGACAGGGAGCGCAGCTCTGCGGGGGGACGCAGCTTCGTGGAGCAGACCAGGGGGCGATTTGTCGCCGCGGCCCAGTAGACGGAGCTCCTTGTGAGGTGAAGGAGCGCGTCGAAGCCGAGGACCGTGCGGTAGTACGCCCGGGCGCTGCCGGGCTCCTCCACCCGTGTGACCACCCCCTCAAGCCCGCTTTTGACCAGGCTCTCCCTCACCGACTTCGGGACCGGCGGGAGGAGGGCAAAGGTTATCGACGCCTCCCGAAAGAGGGCCGCGGTGTCTGCGACTCTCGCAAAAAGCGCCTCCACCGCAGCGACCTCACCCTCCTCGACCCCGGGAACTCCGATAGTCACCGGGCCGTGGTCGGCGGGGGCTGTTTCTTCGCCCTCCTCCTCCCCGGGAAGCACATCCCGCACCCTCGCCGCCCCGGCCACCGCAAATCCCTCGACCAGGAGGTTCCTCTCCCCCTCCTCCTGGAACCGCAGCAGACGCCCCGGCAGCAGTTTTGCTCCCACCCCGAGCTCCCCGGCAGGGGCGAGGCAGAGGAGTGCCGCGACTTCGAGACGGGAGAGGGCGATCCTCGTCCTGAGAAGGCCGATGAGGGAGCCGAGGCCACCTCCGGGCCAGGGCAGGTCCTCTCCCGGATCGACCTGCGGGGCGCAAAAGACAGGCTCGTAGCGCATCCGGCGCAGGCAGGCGGAGGCGACGATCGACTCCCCCGGTCGTGTGCCGGAGGGATCGATAATGATCGCCTTTGGCCGCTCGGTCCCTACGCTCTGGAGGGTAAACTCGCTACTCATCGCCGTCCGACTCCTCTTGCGGCTCTATAATCCGGCCGCCCCGAGCCTCCTCTCGCTGGGTGTCGGTAAAGGCGTCGGGGTTTTCCACCATCTCGAGGCGATTCTCGAGGACCTCGGTCCGGCGGGTCGGCTGCTCCCAGGGGGCGATGTAGGGAAAGTTGACGAAGTACAGCAGGTTGGCGAGGAACCAGAAAAGGAGCGTCACCACGGTAATCGCCTTTCGAGCCCTCCTTCTTTCGATCTTCTCATCCCGGGTACGGACAAACCAGAGCACCGCCATGGGAAAGAGAAACACCGCCACGTCGGAGGTCATGTAATCGTAGTACCGGTTGGCCGCAAAGAGCTGCGCCCAGGTCGAAAAGAGGAGCAGCCAGAACAGAAGCCACTCGTCCCGGGAAAAGCGCAGGCTCTGCAAGTACGGCCACGCCGCGGCGGCGGCAAAGATCGTTACGGTAAAAAAGCCTGTAAGGTGCACGGCGTACTGGTAGAGGGAGGATACAACGTCCTTGGCCGAGGCGATCGGATTCTGGGTGATAAAGTCGAGGAGCCAGACCCCCTGGCCGTAGTTGGCAGCCTCGTGGTTGACGTAAGGGATGCCGACCTCTCTGAGATAGAGAAGGTAGAGCCCGAGGGGGATGAGGTGGGCGACGATGCTCACGCCCATCTGCTTCCACCACTTTTTGTAGAGGGCAAAGAGGAAAATCGCGAGGTAGACCGCGTAGTTCTGCTTGGCGAGCATCAGTATGCCAAAGATGATCGAGTAGGCGATGTTGCGCCGGTGGGAGTAGCGCTCGGCGAGGTCCGCAAAGAGGTAGAGGGTGAATATCGGCGTGATCACCTGGAGCTCGGTGGTGTGGAAGGTGGCGACAAACTCGATGGAGTGGGCGTGAAGCAGCATGAGCAGCGTCGCAAGGAGGGCGACCTCGCTCTCCGCGTAGCGCCGAACCAGGCGGAACATCGCCATTCCTCCGAGAAAAAAGACCAGGAGCTTTATGACGATGTAGCCCGCCCCGGCCCGCTCGAGGGGTTCGAGCTCCACCACCGGGGAGGCAACAAAGCCGATGAGTCTCCCGGTGAGGTTGATGAGCAACGGATAGGTGGGACGGTTGATCCTGTCGGTGTAGGTCTCGAACGTGTCGGGAAAGTAGGCGGCTGAGAGGATCTCCACCCCCGCGGCGCGGTTGTACTGCCACATAAAGGGGATGGAGTCGACCCCCTTGTAGACTTCCTTATCCGGCCACGGGTTGAACCAGGCGATGTTCGAGGAGATGAGAAAGACCAGGAGTATCGCCGCGATAATCCAGTTTCGGGCGCTCTTTTCGGAGAGTTGTCGTTTCATTTATGCATCCGCTCCACGGGTAATCGCCGCCACGCGCTCGGGCAGCTCAGTGAGGGATTCAGCGTACACCTCGAAGGCTCGCCGGGCAATACGTATGCGCTCCTCCCGGTGGGCGAGGTAGTGCTCCACTTTCTCGGCGAGGTCGCCCCCGTCCCAGGCGATCGGGACGTAGGTCTCGCCGGGGCGGTAGATGTCCGGCCACGTCTCGAGGTGGCCCATATCCGGCTTGAGCAGGAGCGCCCCGGCGTGGACCGCCTCGAAATCCCGGAAGCAGAGCTCCCCCCAGCCAAAAGGGCTCAGGACGATCTTTGAGGAGGCGATCTCCCGGTTGTACTGCCCGTTTGAGACCTTGGCCGTCGGCACCGTCGCCCCGGAGTGTCGAGCCCAGCCGTCGAGAGCCTCCATGATAAGCTCTCGGTGGTAGGCGATCGTCCGGTAGCCCGGCCGGCCGAGGCGGGCGTGAAGGTCAATCGGCCTCGGATTGTCGAACCGCGGCGGTCGGGGCGTGGCGGCCCCGCCGCCCCGCTCCCCGCGGGGGGGACGGAGGAGCTCCCGGGCGGCGTAAAAGAGCTTTGCCGTGCCGGGGCCGAGGCTCCTCGCCGCGAGCACCCCGGCGCGCTGGCGCCACTTCGCCCTCGGAAAGTCGCCGATCCCGATGTTCCAGTGGATGTGAAGCTTTTCCAGCTCCCCCTCCGGCACCGCTCCCCTCGACTCCTCGGGCTCGTCGGTGACGCCGTAGGTGCGATGGTTAAAGTCTGTAAACGCCTCGTTTCCGTAGAGCGCTTCGGTGTAGAGGCGGCGGTCACGAAAGAGCGCCTTGTTGTAAAAGCGGTCGACGTAGGGGAGAACCTCCGGTCTGTGGAGCGCGCCGCCGGCGTTACCGTTAAAAAAATAGATGCGTCTGTAGCGTTCCCGCAGCCGCTCGAGGAGGCGAAAGTCCACCCGGTTCGGCTTGAGAAACTGCCGCACCATAAAAAGCACCTCGTTGCGGTCCTTTCTGAGGCACCAGTCGGCGCTGTCGGTAAAGGTGAAGGAAACCCCCGGCGGCGGTTGCTGGAGAAAGGGGGCGAGGGTGTGAAAGGTCGATATCCTGTCGTAGAGGGAGAGGACCGTAATGCCCATTGTCGGCCATTGTAGCCGCCGGCGCCCGGCGGCGCCAGTGACGAACTGCCGGGGCACGGGGCCGGCGCCCGACGCATGGCCCTTGCGCACGGCGCGGGTCAGTCGGCGGGGGTGATCTCGCTGTCGGTTAGGATTTTTTCTGT
>JBKHDM010000098.1:0-8700 GCA_046541355.1 Spirochaetaceae bacterium | reverse complement strand
CGGAAACGGCTCATTCCCCGGACAGAAGAAAAGCTCGCAATCTCTCGATGTCATATGCTCAAAGCTACAAATCGGCCCTCGGAGTTGTCCAGGCGGCGAGAGGGTCAAAGGCGGCGAGAGGGTCAAAGGCGGCGAGAGGGTCAAAGGCGGCGAGAGGGTCGGAGCCGGCGGGAGGGTCAGAGCGATACCTGGCCGTATGAGACTGCTTCAACCATCGATTGGGGGCTTTCGGCCTCCCGCGGATGCGGTGCCACCGCGCCGGTGTAGCCGGCTACACGGTTTCCTGAGGGTGTGCGGACCTCGGGTCCCGGGTAGACTCGAGGAACTTACAGGGGAAAGAGAACAGCAATCCGTGTCTCAGGTGGCCCCTCACTCACTTCCAGCTCCGCGGAGAGCTCTTCGAGGAGGCGGCCGGTGAAAGCGGAGGCGCGCAAGGCGTGGGGTCGTCTGTGGCAGGCGACAACGGAGAAACAGCCCCGATCACTTCCGTGGCGCTCGAGGGAAACGAGAAGGGTGCTCCTTCCTTCCTCATGCTCGAGCTCTTCGATCATCGTGGAGATGAACTCTCCGGCTAACTGGCAGAGAGGAAGGATAGCGGTGGCGTTCGTCGATATCGGCTCCAACCGCCTGCTTACGAGGACTGAAACATTGCGACCCGCGGTCAACTGACCAACTACCTGATTGAGCTGTTCGGTGAGGGAGGTGAAGGAGAGATGCTTTCCGGTTACGGCGGTGTCGTAGAGGAGTGAGAGCGTTGTGAGCCTTCGAATTGCCCGGGCGAGTCTGGGATTACTCTCCTGGTCCGGCAGCTCCTCGAACTCCCGGGCGAGGGTTGAGATAACCGACTGGATCGTGTTCTTGACCTGATGGTCGAGATCGTGGATCAGCAGTTTCTTGTCTGCCTCCGCCTCTCGTAACGCCTTTTCCTGCTCCTTGAGCGTCGTTGTTTCAACCGAGATGACCAGAACACCGATTATCCGCTCCCGCGAACCCTGGCGCAGGGGACTGAAGACGTACTGGAAAACCCGCTGAACCCCTGACGGTTCGGCGACCCCGGTCTCGATCAAAAAGGTCTCCCCCGCCAGCGCCCGCTGATAGAGCCCCCGGGCGTGCTCCCGGTAGGTTGCATCCTTAACCTGTTCGAGGACCTTCTCCCCGTGTTGTGGCGTCTTACCCCAGAAGCGCTGCATCATCATCCGGTGGGTGTTATTAAAGAACAGATAGCGTATCGCCCGGTCTACCGCCCAGAAGCTGAACTGCCGGGAAGCGTGGAGCAAGGTGTCGAGTACCGCCGAGCGAGCTTGCCGACGCGCGTTCGGAGCTCGGTGGCGGTATTCGTATCGTTGGCCGCCACGGGTGGCGGGACCTCTGCGTCGCATGGTAAGAATCTACTACTTTCACGCCTCTGTTTTCTTTTTGCTAGATTCGCCTTCTTTTTGCCGGGATTCTCGTCTGTCTCAGGTTGTCTCGAGAAAATGGAGGCCGGCTCCTGAAAGTAGAGGTACCGCCGGCGCGCAGCGCCCCGGCGGCCCACTCCTCCCGGGTCGTCCGTAGTGCCGTTACCCGCTACCTGACACGGGCGGTGCCGGAAAGGTCGAAGTCGAACCGCCTCGAGTCGAGGAGCTCCCACTGTGGTGCTATCACCGCGGAGCCGTCGAGCGTGTAGGGAAACTCCCCCTCCCCCCTCAGAAGCCGTCGGGCGCTCCCACCGACGGCGAGAAAGTTGACGTAGACCGGAAGCTCAACCTCGACACGCCCTGTGGGAGGAACCTCGTAGCCTCCGGAGAGCTCTCCTTCGCCCCAGGGTCTGCCGTCCACAGCAAAGGAGAAACCGAGCTCCTCGATCCGGCCTCCGAAGTTGTTGGGGTTCTCGATCACCACCATCAGAAGCATGCTCGCCCCGGCAAAGTCCACCGCCTCGAGCCTGAGTTGCCCGAGGGCGACACGCGGGAGCTCCACGACGGGAATCGTACCGTCCCGGCGAGCGGAGACCCGGACCGGACCGAGCCCCGGGAGGTCGAAGCTGAAACCGACCTCCAGGGAGTAGGGGCTTTCCCGATCGTCGGTGAGGTTATCGACCGTCTGCAGGAGCTCCTGATAGGTAACCGTCACCGGTAGCTCAACGGTGGAGCTCTCCATCCCCGGGATGAGGAGGCCGTCGCGGTTCTCTCCCCTCAGGAAGGGGCGCTCCTCCACGGCAAAATCGTAGTCGAAACCTGCGAGGTTCACCTCGACCTGGTTCGGGTTTGTGATCTCGAGGTCAAAGAGAAGGGTTATCTCCCGGAAGGTGAGATCGCTGATCTCGACTCCCGTAACCTGGGCGGTGGGCCGCTCGAGGCTGCCTGAGAGAAACTGCTCCAGGAGGGCGCAGCTTGAGAGGATGAGCAGCAGTGCCGCGAGGGCAGCGAGACGGACTCGAGTTGCCCGACCGCGGTGTCTGCCTGCTCCTGGTCGATGGTGAAGGGAAGGCTCTGCCATATCCGGGCTCCTTATCGTGAAGATGGGAGGATCTCTATCTCGACGCGCCGGTTTGCCGCCCGGCCCGCCTCGGTTTCATTACTCGCCACCGGCTCACTGCCGCCGCGGCCGTCGTAGAGGAGGCGACCCGCCTCGATCCCCCGGGCGGTGAGCTCCTCGACGATCCGCTTTGCCCGCTCGAAGGATAGCTCGATCTGGCTGATCTGGGTGCCGACATCGGCGGTGTGTCCCACCACGAGGATGTTGCGTCCCCTCACCTCCCGGAGTGCTTCGGCGATCTCCTCGAGCCGGGGGCGCTCTCCCGGGAGGAGTACCGCCTGGTCCGCCACGAACTGCAGGTTTCGCAGGGAGAGAGAGACCCGGTTGTCTTCGGTTGCCCGAACTTCCACGTCCTCGATGCCGCTCTCCTTGAGCCGCTCCGCGATCCGGGCCGCCTCGTCCTCGACGTCAAAATCACCGACACTCTCATACCAGGTGAGCAGAAACCCCGACCGCTCCTCGACGGAGCCTGAGGGGAGGCGAAGCTGCTCCCGGATCATCGTCCGGTGCAGGATCGGGGGACCGCCTCCGACGGGAAGGAGTACCGACAGCTGGTGGCTCCCGTGGAGGACGTGGTCCTCGGGAAGCTGAGTAAGACCGGCCATGAGATCCGCCGCGGGATGGTTCCCGAGTTCGCCCCGGGAGAGCGGCGCCCTCAGGGCGTACTGACCGGAGACGTGATGCACCCGCTCTCCCTGGTAGTCGGTAATCCCCTCATACCGGTAGGCGACGAGAACCGGCACGGCAACTGCCTGGTCGTTATCGAGGTAGAACTGGGCGACCCCCGGCGACTGCCACTGCGCCCCGGGGGCTACACGCTCCTGGGGAAAGCGGGGGACCGAGCGAAACAGCGGCGCCCGCTGACCCTCGGGAGCGCTGGTCTCGCCTGTGGGTTGATAGACCACTTCGGCGGCGTTACGCTCGGCGATCCGCTGGGCCACGGTCCGGCTGTCTCTGGTGGTGTTCTCGCTTACCATGAGTTCCCCGGCGTAGCTGTCGGACTCGCCCCGGGAGAGTACAAGCAGTGACTCCCGGTTGGTGTGCCCCTGGTACCGGCCGTTGAGGCGGGTAGAGTAGTTCCACCGTCTGAGGATCTCCACATCCTCCCCGAAGTCGAGGGTGAGAAGAGTCTCCTGCCCTAAAGCGGTGAGGGCCGGAAGGATGAGGAGGAGCAGGGGAAGGGCGGCGCGCCGGGGATTGCTCATGGCTCAATTGTAGGGATCAGCTGACTGTTCCGCCAGAGGCCGGTTTCTCCGGTTGCAGGGAGGGAGTTCTTACTCTATTCTGGCATAATGCCACAGACAAAACCCGCCCCCTGGGAGTTTCTCGATGAGTTCCGGGGTAAACTTTTTTCCGGCGACTGGCCGACCCTGCCGGAGCTGTTCGAGATTACCGCACATCGTTATCCCGAGAGAGCCGCCTTTACCGTCTATGAACCTGACAGGGTCTCTCTCACCTACAGTGAGGCGCTCAAGCGGATCGTCGAGGTCGCAGGCTACCTGCACCAGCGGGGCGTGCTCCACGGCGATCGGGTGGCGGTTTCCGGTAAGAACAGCCCGGAGTGGGCGATCGCCTACCTCGCCATTCTCTACGCCGGGGCTGTGGTGGTGCCGATCGACTATCAGCTTTCCGACCGGGAGGTTGAGAACCTCCTGCGCGCCTCGGATTCGAAGCTCCTGTTCGTGGACGAGGAGAAGTACGACCACTTTGCTTCCGGCAGGGGCGGCTACGTCGTCCCTGTCCAGAGCCTCTCGGCAAAAAAGGAGGGTTACATCTACGAGCTCTCCGGCAGCCTCGAGGGCCGGCAGCCCGCCCGGGTCGATGAGCTTGCGGCGATTCTCTTTACATCCGGTACTACCGGCAGGCCGAAGGGTGTGATGCTGACCCACCGCAACTTTGTCTCCGACTGCTTTCTCGCCCAGTACAATCTCAACATCTATCAGACCGACGTTTTCTACGCGCTCCTTCCCATTCATCACTCCTACTGTATGCTCGCGGTCTTTATCGAGAGCTTCTCAGTCGGGGCGGAGACTGTCTTCGGCAAGCGCCTCGCCATAAGTCAGGTTCTCTCGGACCTGAAGGAGGCGCAGGTCACCATGTTTCTCGGGGTGCCGATGCTCTTTAACAAGTTGCTCAACGGCATACTCGGGGGCATCAGGGATAAGGGCGCGGTGGTCTACTTCATCATCCGGACCCTCATGGCGATAAGCGGCGTGATCAAGAAGATCACCGGGAAAAACCCGGGAAAAAAGCTTTTCCACACGGTCCTCGACAAAGCGTCCCTCGCAACAGTGCGAATCTGCATCTCCGGAGGAGGCCCGCTCGCCCCTTCGGTCTTCCGGAAGTACAACCAGCTCGGCATCGACTTTATCCAGGGCTACGGTCTCACCGAGACATCTCCGATCCTCACCCTCAATCCTGTGGAGCGTTACAAGGAGGAGAGCGTTGGACGGGTGCTGCCGGAGGTGGACATGCGGGTCCTCGACCCTGACGAGCGGGGAGCGGGGGAGATCATCGTTAAAGGCCCGATGGTCATGGAGGGGTACTACAACATGCCCGAGGAGACCGCCGAGGTCTTTACCGAGGACGGGTTCTTTCGCACCGGGGACGTCGGGTATCTCGATGGGGAGCACTACCTCTACATAACCGGCCGGGCTAAAAACATGATCGTCAGCGAGGGGGGCAAGAACGTCTATCCCGAGGAGATCGAGAACGCGTTCCAGACCTACCCGGAGGTCGAGCAGATTCTGGTCCGAGGCTACGAGGAGGACTCGACGAGCAGGGTCGAAAAGATCGAGGCCCTCGTCTATCCGAGTGAGGATTTTTTCAGGAGTTCCGGGGAGGCCGGGGCCGCAGCGACGAAAGCGGAGATCGAGACGCGCATCCGGGAGGTGGTCGAGGAGGTAAACAAAGAGCTCCTGCCTTACCAGAGGATTGCGCGCACGACGGTTTTAGAGGAACCGATGGAGATGACCACCACCAAAAAGATCAAGCGCCACGCCGTCGACAGCTGATCAACCGTGAGACCACCAGAGAGTCGGTGGCCGGCGCCGCGGTGGCTTGAGGAGAAGCAGCAGCGGACGTACAGCCGCCGCGCCCGGGGCGGTTTGAAACTCGCCTTCCCGGGGATTGCCTCGGCCCGTGCCCAGAGGTGGGACATCTTGATGCCGACCCACGTTCTCTCCTATACTGTCGGCGATTGCCACCCTTAGGCGAAACCCACGCCCGAATAGCGGCGCCTTCCCCCAGGATCTGCCGGCAGTCGGGCTCGACAAGGATAGAGCTCTATGAGACTTCGCGGAAAGATGACCCTCATTCTCCTCGTGGTCCCTCTGCTGGTGCTCGTGGCGGTCACCGCTGCCCAGATCATCCGTACGATTCCCGCCACCCGGGCTCGGGAGATCGAGCGCGAGGAGCTGATAGCCCGGGAAATTACCTCCTCCGTTGAGCAGGAGCTGATGGTAAGGGCGCAGATTCCGAGGATTATCGCCCATCTGCCGGTTACCCGTCGCCTCATGAGCGAAGCCCCTGACTCCAGCGCCCGAGAGGCGAATGAGGGCGTTGCGGTGGTGGAGGAGACGCGGGAGATTCTCGCCGCGGTCCTCGCGGAGGAGCCGGTGGACCTCGTCTACGTGGGTGTGGGGCGCAGCGGACTCGCCCTCGCCCCGGAGTGGCTCGAGCTTCCTGAGGATTTCACCGCTACCAGCCGGCCCTGGTACCGGGCCGCCGTCGGCGCGGCGGGCTTCGCCCTGACCGAACCGTACCTCGACATCAACACCGGGCGGTACGTGGTCAGCGCCTCCTACCCGGTACGAAACCTCTCAGACCAGATAGCCGGGGTGGCGGCGGTGGATTTTTCCCTCGAAACAGTCCGGGAAATTCTCGCCGAGCGTAGGGTGGAGCACGGACGGGTCTACCTCCTGACCCGGGGAGGGCGGATCGTCTACCACCCTCTGGTGGAGGAGGATGAGCAGGTAGATCTTCCCGGGCTCCTCGAACGCCTGGGCACCGAGAACGCGAACAGATACCGGGCGGAGTACGTCCGGGGCAACAACCTCTTTACCTCTCAAACCGCCGAGGGGCCGCAGATCCACCTCCATCGGGAGATCAGGGATACCGGCTGGATTGTAGGCGTCTCCCTCAACGAAGGGGCGCTCCTCGCGGGGCCGGTGGGGGAGACGCTGTTGAGCAGTGTGTTGTTCGGTCTGCTCATGCTCCTCGGCATCGTGACAGGCGGGACGATTCTAGGGCGGAGCATTCTTCGCAGCGTCACCGCGACGGGAGGAAGCCTTCGGGAGATTTCCACTGGTGAGGCGGACCTCTCGAAGAGAATCGAGCAGCGAAGCTCCGATGAGCTCGGGGAGATGGCGGGGCACTTCAACGCCTTTATGGAGCGTCTTGAGTCAATGGTTGCAGATGTCAAGCGGACCGTCGAGCGCGGCGTCTCCTCCGGCGACCGGCTCCGGGACGCTTCTGATGCCGGCGAGCGTGCCGCGGGAACCATCAGTGGCGCGGTGGAGGAGGTAAAGCGGGAAGTGACCGAGCTTAACGCCGCCGTCACCGAGTCCACCGCCGCAGGCAACCAGATCGCCGCAACAATCCGGAGTCTCAATGAGAAGGTGCAGCAGCAGGCGTCGGCGGTGGAAGAGTCCTCCACGGCGGTGGAGCAGATTCTCTCCCAGATAACAAGTGTCGCCAAAAACACCGAGGAGCGTCGCGGGGATGCTGAGGAGTTGCTGAGCCGCGCCGACGAGGGGGTACAGGAACTCGAGGGCACGGTTGAGCTGATTACCCGGATGAGCAATCAGATCGAGGAGATGTCCCGGGCGATCGAGGTCATTAACGATGTGGCGAGTCAGACGAGCCTCCTGTCGATGAACGCTGCGATCGAGGCGGCTCATGCCGGTGACTCGGGACGGGGATTTGCTGTTGTAGCCGAAGAGATCCGCAAACTCGCCGAGAGTACCTCGAGCAACTCGAACTCCATAGGCAGCTCTCTGAAGCAGCTTATAGAGCTGATTCGCTCCCTCTCCTCATCCGGATCCCGGACGAAACGGACGATAGAGGATGTGCGTCACCGGGTGGAGGGATCGGTACACACATTCCGGGAAATCTCCAACGCTATGGAGGAGCTCGCCGTTGGTTCGAGGGAGATCCTCGAGGCGACCAACATGATGCGGGAGATCACCGTCACTGTCTCCGACGGCTCCTCGGAGATGAACGAGGGTGCGGGTGAGATCATTACCTCCATGGGCTCACTCCAGTCGGTGGCGACCTCCGTCCTCGACTCCATGGAGCGGGTCTCCCAGGCGGTTGAAACGATAGAGACCGCCATGGAACGGATCGGGAGTGAGGTCGGGTCTCTCGGAGGGAGTCTCGGTGAGCTCGCATCGGGGATGGATCGGTTTACCGTCAGGGAAGAAATCTTCTCTTCTGATGGAGAGGAGGGATAGGACGGTGATGAAGCGACAGAGGCGTTCCCGGTCGAATCAGGGGGCGCCGAGAGGGGATTCTGACTGCCGGAGGGAGCAAAAAAAGACGGGGTCGCCAGACCGACGACCCCGGGAGACTCTTTAGGAGGCCAATGGCCTACCAATGCGAGGGTAGTAAGAATCGCGAGAACCAGCGTGCGATGCCTTTACCGTAGTGGGTTACAAAACTCACCGCCGCCTCTTCGGCGCCGAGAGAGGGATCTCGCTCTTTGAGATAGAGCCAGTGGTCCGAAACGCCGAGATAGAGGTCCCCGATCATCTGTCGGGGAAAGGCGCTTCGAAACTCCCAGCTGAGGATTACGTTTTTCAGGGGTCGCAGGACATTGTCGTACCAGGAGTACACAGCGTCCTCCCAGCTCACGTCCATCTGGAGCTGCTGACTCAACAGGTACTTGTGGTACTCCACATGTTCCTCGAGCTCCTCCCAGCCCTCCTCCCGGGAGAACTGAATACCTTCCCGAGCGAACATTCGTTGTAGATCCTCTACCCGCGTTCTGTTTTCTTTCGTTTCTTTCATACTCATTGTCCTGCGATCGAATATATCGTGCCCATCTGTCTTTGTCCAAGTTTTTCTTGACAAATAGCTAGTTTCCCCCATTGGCGCGGAGCCGGGGCGGAGCCGGGCCGTGTTACGGAGCCGGGCCGTGTTACGGGGCCGGGGGGCCGGGTGAGGCGCCTTCCGGGACGACGG
>JBKHDM010000097.1:0-8740 GCA_046541355.1 Spirochaetaceae bacterium | reverse complement strand
GAGCGAAGCGCTTCTCCGTCGGGAACCGCTCCGTCGGGGCCGGAGCGCACCGACTCCGTCTGCCTGTCGCTGAGTAATACCGGCTGGAAGCGACCGCTCATCGTCAGGACCGTCTCCAGGGTGTCGATCACCGTTTCGGCGACCGCGGCGGTGTTGGGTCCTCCCGTCTGCGACAAGGATACTATTCCGACGCTCGGGCGTTCGTCGGACGTCGTCGCGGGGTCCGTCGGTGCATTCGGAGCAGAGGTCTGGGCCGGGACGTGCGGTACGTTCCCGATAAGATACAGAAGGATGAGCGGCGCTATCGCTGCAGCCAGGCGAAGCGAACGACGAAGTGCTCTGACGGATGTCATCGGTCACCTCCCGGAGCGGCACCACGAAGGGTGATCGAATCCCGGAGGAGGGTCTGAACGCGGTCGTCCCTTGCGGCGGCGTCGTAGGCGCCGTCCTCCGCAGGGAGCACCTGGAATCGCACCGCTTCCTCGTCGCTCCACACCGCGACGCGTACCCGCGGTGGCGCCGTTGCTGTGACGATGAATCCGTCGGCAAGATCAGCGGACCATCGCCACGTCCCGGTCGGATCGGAGAACTGAAGCCCCGACGGTGTTCGTCGGGTCGCGGCGGCGGAAACAGGCGCTGTCTCGGTGTCCGCCGTACCGGTCGAAGAACCGGTATCGCCCGTGCGATCACCGACTCCGGGACCGACGCTCTTGGCAAGTCGAATAAGGTCGGGTACGGATTCTCGAACCGCCTCTTCCGGCCCCGCGATTCGGACCACGATCTCGTGGTCGGCGAGGCGTCGCCAGGCGATCGCGGAAAAGAAGTCGCCGGGTACCTTGTTGTATCGGATCAACGAGAGATAGAGCGGCCGTGGTTCGCGATCCCCCGTTACCGGCTATGGCGAGTACTGCATCCGACGAGGCGGCGTACGCATATCGGCATCATCGTCGGTCCCGTAACCGACGGCGACATCCTCCGCATCCCGGGGAGGATCTTCGACGGACGCACAACCCGCAACAACCGGGAACCACAGGACCGTCGCGACGACCGACGCGATGCGTGGCCATACCCATGACTCGAAACGTACCCGCACACTTTTCGTCATAGTGGATCGATGATACCAAAAAACGTTTGTGAAAGCGAGTATTGTGCGATTATATGCAGGCCGGTACAAACGGAGGTGTCTCCCATCCTGATCGTATCCGAATAGCGTAATCGCATATTCCGTTGGAGTGCATGAGAAGAGGAGGCAACATGAAAAAACGAACCCTGTTATCTTCGGTGTCGTCGTTGCGATCGGTCTCGTTATCGCGATCGGTGGGTTCATTCCCGTAACCCATTCCCCGGAATCCGACGATGAATCAGAAGATGTTGACCTGACGAGTAGAAGGTGGTATTGTTTTCGTATCCAAGGGGAGCTTGCGGTAAGCAGGCTGAGAGGATGGCTGAACTGCCGTCGACCCATTGACCTGATCCGGATAATGCCGGCGAAGGGATCTGTGGTTTGAACGTGTGAAGCGCCGTCCGTGAACGGCGCTTTTTTTGTGCCGTCGCGGTCGAAGCTCTCCGGCAACTGCCTACCGCCTCCCCTGAACTTGACGGGAGGTTTACTCATGGACTACTCGCTCTATCTCATCACGGCAAATCGCAGCGGGGAGCTGGAAACGGTCGCCGCCGCCGTTGCCGGTGGTGTGCAACTACTGCAGTTCCGTCACAAGGGGCCGATCGGCGAAGGGGATGTGAATCGTGCCCGGGAGCTCCAACACATCTGCCGGAGTGCCGGCATCCCTTTTATCGTTAACGATCATCTCGAGCTCGCCCACGCCCTCAAGGCCGATGGCGTCCACCTCGGTCAGAGCGACGGTGCGCCCGAGCGCGCGCGTCGGCTCCTCGGAGAACGCGCCATTATCGGTATCTCTGTCGGGTCGGTAGCGGAGGCAACCGCCGCGCAAGAGGCCGGGGCAGATTATGTCGGTGCGGGAGATGTTTTCGGCACGAGCTCCAAGGCGGACGTAGAGCCGCCGATCGGTCTCGAGGGGCTTCGTGAAATCACCCGGACAATCTCTATACCGGTTGTCGCGATCGGCGGGGTCACACAGGAGAACGCCGGGAGGGCGATTGCCGCAGGTGCCGCCGGCGTGGCTGTAATATCGGCGATTTACGACGCTCCGGATCCCGAGGATGCGGCTCGCCGTCTCTACGATGCGGTACGGACGGGGGTGGGGGTATGAGTGCAGAGAGGACAGCCGAGCTTTACGCTTCCCGGGCCCGTTCCGGGCTGCAGAGATTGCGGGAGCGCACTCCCCTGGTCAACCACATTACAAACTTCGTGGTGATGAACGAGACCGCAAACATCACCATCGCCGCCGGAGCGCGTCCGATCATGGGCCACGCCCTTGAGGAGGCTGAGGAGCTGACCGCTCTCTCCAGCGCCCTCCTGATTAACGCGGGAAACGTCACCTACTCCGACTGGAACGAAACGATGGTGCGTTGCGCTCTTCTCGCGAATGAGCGGGGCATACCGGTAATTCTCGATCCCGTAGGCTACGGCGCAACAGCAACGCGGACGCGCATGACCAACCGGATTCTCCGGGAGGCCAAAGTCGATGTGATTCGCGGAAATCGGGGAGAGATCGGAAGGTTGAGCGGCTTGGGCGGTGAGGTAAGCGGTGTTGATGCAGTGGGGGAGCAGCCGGAGGCCGCCCTCGCTGCGAAGACCCTCGCCCGAGAGTACGGAGCGGTCGTCGCCGTAGGCGGCGCCCGGGACGTCGTATCCGACGGGGAGTCGGTGTGGGAGGTTGCCTCGGGACACGAGCTCCTCACGGCGTTGACGGGAACAGGCTGTATGGCGACAAGCGTCATCGCCGCCTGGCTCGCGGCGACGGAGGCGGATACCAGTAATCGGCAGAGCAGCTACTTCGAGGCGGCGCTCTTCGCTCTCTCCCACTACCGGATTGCGGCGGCGCAGGCCGGGAGAACTCCGGCGGGTTCCCGAGGACCAGGCTCCTTTCTCTCGAGCCTCATCGACGCAGTCTACAACCTCTCTCCGGCAGAGCTGGAGCGCAGCTTTCCCTCGCAGCCGGTAGAGGAGAAGCGGACCGACAGGAGCGGGGAGGTAGCCGATGTTCGTGCATGAGCTTGGGGAGTTCGAGCTTATCGATCGGCTCGAACGCATCCTCCCGCAGACGGGTGAGGGGGTGGTCAAAGCGATCGGTGACGACTGCGCGGTTCTCGATATTCCCCGGGAGCTTACCGTCTGGACGACCGACACCTGCATAGAGGGGGTGCACTACCTCCCCTACCTCGCGACTCCGCGCCAGATAGGGTGGAAGGCACTCCTCGCAAATCTAAGTGATATCGCCTCCATGGGTGCGACTCCGCGGTACGCCACACTCTCCCTCTCGGCTCCCCCGGAGGCGGAGGTGTCCTGGATCGAGGAGCTGTATCGCGGCATCGCCGATCTCGCCGCAGAGTACGATGTTGCCGTCGTGGGGGGAAACACGAGCCGCTCCCCCCAGGGCCTTCGTCTCGATATCGGCGTCCTCGGCACCGTTCCCGCGGAGGAGCTCCTTCGTCGGGACACGGCCCAACCCGGGGACCTCGTCCTTGTCACCGGTAGCGTGGGTGACGCCTACTGCGGGCTCGAGAGCGTCCTAAACCCCACCCTGCCGGTAGAGCCGGAGCTACGGACATCCCTCATCGAGCGGTATCGGAGCCCCTCCCCTCACATCGAGAGCGCTCGGGTCATCGCTTCATCCGGAATCGCGACTTCCATGATCGATATAAGCGACGGTCTCGCGGCGGATCTCGGGCACCTTTGCGATGCCTCGCGGGTCGGGGTGGAACTCATGGCGGCGGAGCTCCCGATCTCCAAAGACGTCACACGCTTTGCCGCTCACACCGCCAACGAGCCCTACTACTACGCCCTCATCGGCGGCGATGACTACGGCCTGCTCCTCACGGCGCGAGGCGACCGTGCCGCCGAACTGGTGGAACAGGTCCGAGAGACCACAGGTGACATCCTGACCGTAATCGGTCGGGTCACCAGGGATCCGCGACGTCTGCTCCACCTCCCCGATGGCCGACAGGAACGGCTCACGAGTAAAGGCTGGACCCACTTTCAAGGAGAAGAAGATGCGTAACCCACCAGTTGTTCTTACCATCGCCGGCTCCGACTCAGGAGGAGGCGCCGGTATTCAGGCTGATCTCAAAACCTGCACCGCCTTCGGGGTGTACGGCGCGAGCGTCGTCACCTCCGTCACCGCCCAGAACACTCGCGGCGTCCAGGCGGTCTATCCGATGGAGCCGGAAGCCGTCAACGCCCAGCTCGACTCGGTGCTCTCGGATATCGAGGTGGATGTGATCAAGATAGGCATGCTCCACAATGCCGAGATCATCCACCGGGTGGAAACGGCGATCGCACCTCTGGGAGTTCCCCTCATTCTCGATCCGGTAATGGTAGCCACGAGCGGGGACCTCCTCCTCGAACCCCCGGCGGTGACGGCCCTCAGGGAGCGCCTCTTTCCCCTCGCCACCCTCATTACCCCGAACATACACGAAGCGGGGCATCTGACCGGCGTGACGATTCGGGACTCCCGGCAGCTGGAAGCGGCGGCAAGACAGCTCCTCCGGGAAGGGCCGGAATGGGTGCTGATAAAGGGAGGCGACACCGTTACCGGTGAGGGCGCATTCGCCCGGGAGAGTAGCGATGATCTTCTCGTCGGCCCGGTCCGGGGAGGTGAAACAGAGAGCTACCTCTTTTCCCAGCAGCGCATCGATACCGAAAACGCCCACGGTACCGGTTGCACCCTCGCCTCGGCGATCGCCGCCGCCCTCGCCCGGGGAAACTCCATTCCCGAGGCGGTAAGAGCCGCCAAAGAGTACGTGACACACGCCCTCGAGAGCGGACGAGAGTGGCGCATCGGAGGCGGCCGTGGTCCGGTTAATCATTTCTACGCAATCCATGAGGAGGCAACGGTATGACTGCAGCTTCAATCGCTTTAGGCGCGGCCCTCGCGACCGCTTCTATCGGGGTTCTGGTAGGGAGAAAACAACTCACCAACATCGATCTCTTTCTCTCTTATCGTAATCGCGTCGGTGTAGCGGCCCTCGCGGCCAGTATTGTCGCCACGATTTCCGGCTCCTGGATACTCTTTTCTCCGGCGGAGACCGCTACCTGGGCGGGAGCGCCGGGAGTTGTCGGATACGCCGTGGCCCAGGGGCTACCCATTCTCATTCTCACCCTCTTTGGCCCCAAGCTCCGCACCCTCCTGCCCGAGGGGTACTCCCTGACGAGCTTTGCGGAGTACCGCTTTGGGCGATGGGTAGCAGCGATCGTAGCAGGAGCGAGCGCCTTTTACATGTTCATCTTTCTCTCCGCCGAGCTCACCGGGATCGCCCAGGTATACGCACTCCGGTACGAGATACCCCTCTTTCTGCCTGCCCTCGTTGTCGCACTTATCGCGCTGACCTATACCACCCTCGGCGGACTGCGCTCCTCGATCCTCACCGATCAGGTGCAGCTGGTCGCCTTTCTTCCGTTGCTCGGCCTGCTCTTCTGGACCGTTGGTCAAGAGGGCGGTGGTACGGTCCCGTCTCTCGCCCGGATCGCCGAGGCCACCCCTGAGGTAATCGGCTGGAGCAATCCGGCGGGATGGCAGTTCGCGGCGGTCCTCCTCGTCGGAATCACCTCGGCAAACCTCCTCGACCAGAGCTTCTGGCAGCGGGTCTACTCGGCGCGCTCCAACCAGGCTGTCCGGGCGGGCTTTCTCATCGGTGGGCTTGTTACCATCGGCATAATCCTCCTGACCGGGACCTTCGGCTTTCTCGCCGTCGACCGGGGAATCATTGATGAAGGAAACGCCTCGATAGCGCTCTTTGCGCTTCTGCTCACCATGCCGGAATGGGTGTTCGGTCTCGCTCTGGTCCTCGCGACCCTCCTGGTGATGAGCAGCACCGACAGCATGATCAACGGGATCGTGAGCGCGGTCTGGCCCTTTATGGGAAACAGAAGCAGCCTCACCGTCGCCCGCCTCGTGACGATTCTCCTCGCGGGCCTCGCGGTCCTGGTCGCCTCCTTCGGGGTAAGCGTGCTCTATCTCTTTCTGCTGGCGGACCTCATCTGCGCGGCGATCGTATTTCCCCTCATTTACGGGATGTTCGACCGGCGGTTGACCCCCCTCGGCGCCGCCGTCGCGATGGCCGGCGGATCGGTGGCGGGGAGCCTCTTTTTTCCCACCCCCGGCGGCGCGAGCTGGAGCGGCCTTGAGGCTAATATGCTCACCGCCTTTTCCGTGGCGCTCCTGGTCTCGGCGACGGTCACACTCATCGCATCGAGGCTCGCCCCGAGACCGGCATCGGTCGCGGGGTAGGTATTCTTGCGACGGGGCACCGAAAAGTCGAGGGTTTGAGTTTTCGCATAACGGGTCGGTCCGGGGCAGTAGCCGGTGAGGAGTCCCTCCGCGGCTACTGCTGCTTTCTTGTCGGATCGGTGGTCAGCCGACGGGGAGTCCTTGTTCCTCCCAGGCGAGCAGGCCGCCGCTGAGGTTATACACGTTGGTGTATCCTATATGGAGCAGAATACTTGCCCCGAGGGTTGAGCGGTCTCCACCCTGGCAGTGCAACACCACCGGCCGATCCCGGGGGATATCATCGAGCCTGCGCGAGAGGTGGCCCGCATGGATATGGCGCGCTCCGGCTATGTGCCCCGCGTTCCACTCGTCCTGTCCCCGGACGTCGATAATCTCGAACTCCTTCGCCCGGTGCTGCAGTTCCCGGGGGCTCAGTTGGGGGAGCGTTGCCACCGGGTTTCCAGCTGCGTTCCAGGCGCCCATATCGGCCAGGTAACCGGCGACGTCGTCGATCCCCACGCGAATCAACCCGCGCACCACATCATCGATTCGCTCGGCGGGGGAAACCAGCGCCACCGGCCGGTCCGGGTCCAGGGTCCACCCCGCCCAATTGCTGAATCCCTCATCCGCCTGAATGCTGAAGGCTCCGGGTATGTGGCCGGCGGCGTACTCCTCTTTGGGCCGGGTATCGACGATTTGCGCGCCCTCCCGTTGAAGACGTTCCATACCGGCGGTGTCGAGTTCCTCCGGCTGCGGAAGCCCGTCGAGGATCGGTGGTCCTTGCCGGTTTTGCACTTTCATACGCCCGAAATACGTGGGCGGTTCCGGCTGTCCCTCGAGAATCTGGCGCACAAAGCTGCTTTCGTCCGGTGCGCGAAACGCCCAACTCGTGACTCCTTCATATCCCAGGGTTGTGGAGGGTACCGCTCCGAGGGACTTTCCGCAGGCGGACCCCGCGCCATGTCCCGGCCAGATCGCCAGATACTCCGGTAACCTGCGGATTTGCCGCAGGGAGTGGTATAGTTGTCGCGCCCCGGTTTCCTGGGTCCCGGCAATGCCCGCGGCCTGTTCCAGGAGGTCCGGGCGGCCCACATCCCCCACGAACACGAAGTCCCCCGTAAGCGCCAGCGTAGGCACCTCGCCCGCTGCGGTATCGGTGATCACAAAGGTCAGATGCTCCGGCGTATGTCCGGGGGTGTGGACCACGTCGATCGCCACCTTCCCCATCATGATCCGGTCTCCATCGTGCAGTCCCTCGTGCTCGAACTCGTAAAGCCAATCGGGGCCGCCCTCGTCGGAGAGCAGGAGTCGAGCCTTCGCGGCCCGGGCCAACTCTCGAGATCCACTGAGGTAGTCAGCGTGAATATGCGTTTCGGTGACCCGGGTGATGCGCAGTCCCTGGTGCTCGGCGATGGAGAAGTACCGGTCAACATCCCGCAGCGGGTCCACTACCAACGCCTCCCCGGTCTGCTGACATCCCACGATGTAGCTCGCCTGGGCCAAATCCTCATCATAGATGCGCTCGAAGTACATCACTCCTCCTTTCCCGACGTTAACTCGCCGTCCCAGCCGAGAAGCCCCTCCTCGAGGTGACCCACATGGGCGAATCCCATCCGGTCCATCATCTCGATCGCCGAGGCGGAACGGTTCCCGCTCCGACAGTACAACGCATACGGCCGATCCCGGTCCAGCGCGTTGATCTGTGATACGAACTCCGGACTGGAAATGTCGATATTCAGGGACCCTGGAATATGCCCCATCTCATATTCCATCGGTGTTCTCACATCCAAAACTGCCGCCTGCCGGGCGGCCTCCCGAAACTCATCGGGCGACATGTTTTGATTCATGCAGTACCTCCTTGCAACAACTCAGTGATAACGATGAGACCGCCCGCGCCAAAGGCGTTGAGGGAAACTTCCACCATCAACGCCAGGACATACCCGACAAAAACAATCGTGTTTATATATGTAAGAATATATATACCGGCAGTCAATAGGCGCGGGGTAGCACGCCAGACGAAAGGGGCGACGACACCAGGGATGTATACAAAGGCTATCATCGACGGCCGGCTCGAGGAGGACAAACCTCGGCGGCGCAAACAACGCCACTCTGCCGCGAGCATCTGCCGGCGGTTTCGCAGGGAATACGCTACGGAGGGCTTTGAGGCCTCCTGCCGAACGACACCCGCTTCCGTAGTGTGTACCTCGTGGTTTCATCTCCGGTGTGATCCTGCGAGCGTGACACGGGCCGTTTCTTGCGCTTCGGGGCGCACGGCCGGTTTCAATGCATGTAGATGAGTTATAAAAATGGTTTACACCGGTTCAATGAGCCGTTTTATTTGCTTTTCTTCGTTTTTGTTTGCGCCAGGGCAAGGCATAAACTACAATTTA
>JBKHDM010000096.1:0-8760 GCA_046541355.1 Spirochaetaceae bacterium | reverse complement strand
GAGGCCGGCGAGGGCGAGGAGCGCGAGCCGGGGCCCCCGCCGCGGCAGGAGTTTGTGGTCTACTTCACTCCTGACGACACGGTGCTGACCCGGGAGGCCGAGGCGCGCCTCGAGGGTGTGGCCGCGGCCCTCGCCGAGAGCGGCGCGGACACGCCGGTGCGAATTGTCGGGCACACTGCTCTCTTTGGAACCGAAGAGGGGCGAGCCTCGATCAGCCGTGGTCGGGCCGAGGCTGTCTATGAGTATCTGACCGCCCTCGGGTGGCGGCCGGAGGTGGCGCCGACTGTCGCCTGGGAAGCGTCGAGGGAGCCTGTGACCAGAGAGAGGGAAGAGCAGGAACTCAACCGGCGGGTTGAGATCGAGATAGGTGGGCAGCAGCAGTAATGAGCGCTCCCCGAGACCGAAGCCTCGGGGGTGCTTCCGTGCGAACGCCCCGGCTTGCGCCGGGGCGGATGATTAGTCTTCCTGCTGCAGCTTGCGGAGATCTTCCCGCCGCCGCTGGTTATCCTCTTCCGCCAGTTTCTGAAGCCGTTCGGCCTCTTCGGGCTGGGCGAGCTCCAGGGCACGGTATCGGATCTCTCCTTTGGTAAACTCCTTGAACTCGATTGAAGGCTCTTCGGAGTCCCAGGTAAAGGGCTTCTCGCCGACCAGGCGGTTTGCGGGGTTGTACCGGTACAGCGGCCAGTACCCGGAGGCGCCGGCGTTCTTCATCTGCTTCATGGAGAACTTGAGATCGTATCCGTGGGCGATACACGGGCTGTAGGCGATGACGATCGAGGGGCCGTCGTACTGCTCGGCTTCCACGATTGCCTGGGCAACCTGATCCCGGTTCATGCCGACGTTGACCTGGGCGACGTAGACATTCCCGTAGGTGGTCATCATGAGGCCGAGGTTCTTCTTGCCGGTCTTTTTACCGGAGGCAGCGAACTTCGCGATCGCGCCCCGGGGAGTCGCCTTGGAGGACTGGCCGCCGGTGTTGGAGTAGACCTCGGTGTCGAGGACGAGAACGTTGACGTTCTTGCCGCTCGCCATGATGTGGTCGAGGCCGCTGTAGCCGATGTCGAAGGCCCAGCCGTCACCACCGAAGCACCAGACCGACTTGTCGACGAAGTAATCCTCGAGCTCGATGATCTTTGCGATGATCGGCTTGGTCTCGGACGTCGCCTCTTTCTGTGCCTTCGGCAGGAGCGCCTTGGTAGCCTCGGAGGCCTCAAACGCCTTGTTCGAGGTGTCCTTCCAGAGCTCGAGGTTCTTTCGCAGGCTCGCCGCGAGCTCACCCCCAACCCCTTTCTCGAGGAGCTCTTCCACATTGGTTTTGAGCTGCTGACGGTTTGCGTCTACCGCGAGGCGCATTCCGAAGCCGTACTCGGCGTTATCCTCGAAGAGGCTGTTCGCCCAGGTCGGACCGCGACCGTTGGAGTCCTTGGCGTACGGTGTGGTGGGAAAGGTCCCGCCGTAGATGGAGGTACATCCGGTGGCGTTGGCGATCATCATCCGGGGACCAAAGAGCTGGGTTGCCAGGTAGATGTACTGAATCTCACCACAACCCATACAGCTGGAGGGATACTCGAAGTAGGGCTCCTCCCACTGAACGTCGAGTTTCTGGACCAGCGGGTGCTTCGCCGCCCACTTGACCGGAAGGGCGCCGGGGCGGTTGGACTTTTCGAGGCGGTTGGTTCCCGAGGGGACGCCGCCGTCGAGGGGCATGGCGCTGACCGGAATGTAGTCGCCCTTGAGGCGGAGGGTCGGGTCGATAACCTTCTTTGCGAACTCGTCGGAATCCTCCGGAACGAGCTGCTGAATCTCCGCGGCCTCCGTGGGCAGCTCCTTGGGCACCTCCACCTCGTAGAGGGCGTCGAGAGCCATATCGATAGCGCGCCAGTTCATCTCAACGATCTCCCGGCCCTTCGACTTGAACTGCTTCTCAACGTACTTCTTGATCATTTCGATCGCCTGATCCGGGGGAATGATGTTCGCGAGCTTGAAGAAGGCGGTCTGCATGACGGTGTTGATCCGGTTACCGAGGCCCGCCTCCTTGGCGATTTTGAAGCCGTCGATCGTGAAGACCTTCACCTTCTTTTCGATAATCGTCTCCTGCATATCCTTGGTGAAGGTGTTGAAGACCTTCTCGGGAGCTTCGGCGGAGTTGATGAGGAAGGTTCCCCCCTCGACGATACCCTCGAGGATGTCGTAGCGACCGATGTACTGTGGTCGGTGGAGCGCGATGAAGTCCGAGTTGGTTACAAGGTACTCCGACTGGATTTGCTCCTTCGCAAACCGGAGGTGGCTGATGGTGTATCCCCCGGACTTTCTCGAGTCGTACTGGAAGTACGCCTGAACGTATAGGTCCGTCTCCTCACCGATGATGGTGACGGAGTTCTTGTTTGCGCTGACCGTGCCGTCGGAGCCGTAGCCCCAGAACTTGCACCGGGTGGCGGTGGGGGACTCGGTGTCGATGTGATCCTTTATCTCGATCGACTTGTTGGTCACGTCGTCGACGATACCGACGGTAAAGTCGTGGAACGCCTTGCCGTCGAGATGGTCGTACACCGCCTTTACCATCGACGGGGTGAACTCCTTGGAGGAGAGCCCGTAGCGTCCGCCGATCACCGTGATATCTCTGTTTCGAAGGGCGTTGGATACGTCGAGGAACAGCGGCTCCCCGGGAGCGCCGGGCTCCTTTGTCCGATCGAGAACGGCGATCTTCTTGACCGTCTCGGGGATCGCCTCGAGGAAGTCCTCCATCGACCAGGGCCGGTAGAGGCGAACCTTGATAGCCCCGACCTTCTCGCCCTTCTCGTTGAGGTAGCGAACCGTCTCCTCGATGGTCTCCACACCGCTGCCCATGGCGATGATGATTTTTTCGGCCTTCGGATCACCGACGTACTGGAACAGTTCGTACTTCCGGCCGGTCTTTTTCTCGAGCATCTCCATGTACTTCTTGACGATCGCCGGCGTCGCCTCGTAGAACTTGTTGACCGTCTCGCGACCCTGGAAGTAGACATCCGGGTTCTGAGCGCCAACCTTTACCCGTGGTCGCTCGGGATTCAGGCCGTTGGCCCGGAACTCCTCGATGTACTTTGTGTCGAGCATTTCCTGAAGGGTTTCGTACTCGAGGGCCTCGATCTTCTTGATCGTGTTCGAGGTTCTGAATCCATCGAAAAAGTGAACGAAGGGGATCTTCGACTCCAGCGTCGCCAGGTGGGCGACCGCGGCGAGGTCCTGAGACTCCTGGGGGCTCGCCGAGGCGATGAGTCCGAAACCGGTCATCCGCACGCTCATGACGTCCGAGTGATCGCCGAAGATCGAAAGGGACTGAGCCGCGATGGAGCGGGCTGATACGTGGAAGACCGTCGGCAACAGCTCACCGGCAATCTTGTACATGTTCGGGATCATGAGAAGAAGACCCTGACTGGCGGTATAGGTGGTCGTCAGGGCGCCACCGGTAAGCGATCCGTGGACCGCGCCCGCGGCACCCGCCTCCGACTGCATCTCTATAACCTGCAGGGGCTGACCGAAGAGATTCTTCTTGCCCGCGGCGGCCCAGGAGTCCGCCTTTTCACCCATCGTGGAAGAGGGAGTTATCGGGTAAATCGCCGCAACCTCGCTAAAGGCGTAGGCAATGTTACTCGCCGCCTCGTTACCATCGATGTTAATCATTCTTTTAGACATATGCGTCCTCATAACAGTAGATTTCCGAGGGCTCCATCGAGACGAAGAACTCGGATCGGGGTGTTTGGGAGAATAGGCCCTTACTATACCCGTTTTCTGTCGATAACGCAAGAGTTGTGTACTTGCCCCCGTGTAGTTGTGAATGGTTTCACAAAAATCCGGGGGCGCGGCACACCGAACCGGAGGGTAGGGAGGAAAAGAGCGGCTACTCGAACAGGAGGCGCAGCTTGTCGAGGCCGGCGAAACGCTCTATGAGCCGCTTTTGCACCTCCTCGCCCGCGGTGGGCGCCGCCGGCTCTTCGGTCTGACCGGTTGCAAAGGAGTCGAGGATTTCCTCGACCCGCTGCCGGTACGCTCGAAAGCCGAAGCGTTCCTCCACCTCTGCGAGGGCAGCCTCGGGTCGAGGGGGGGGAGGGGAGCTGATCGCTTGCTCCACACCTCTCATGAGCTGCGGGTTGAGGGCGGCAACATCCGCGCGAAAGGAGTCTACCTGAAGATCCTTAAGGTAGCTGTACTGCATCTGCGGCATGAGATAGGAGAAGTCCACGCTCTCCGCGGAAACGAGGGCCGCCGCCTGCTCCTCCATCTGCGCAATGACGGCGTCCGGGAGGGTCGGCTCCACCTGTTCGATCCGCTGCTGATACTTCATCCTGAGCATCGGCCGGACATCCGAGAGGGATGGGGTGGATGTGGGCACCTGCAGCTCCCGATAGAAGTGCGCCCCCTGCAGTAACGGCCGGAGGTCCTCGAGAACCGGGAGATCCCGGGCTATGAGGGGTCTGCCTTTGGCGAGGGAGTCGATGTACTGAAAGCCGAAGCCCTCCTGCACCGAGGAGGAGACAAACAGATCCGCTGTCGAGAGAAGTTCCTCGAAGCTGATGCCGTGCTCCTCGACGGTGGTGCCGATTCCCCAGAGGCCGCGGATAATCCCCTCCCGATAGGCGTGCTCCACCATGGCGGAGTAGTTGCGCTCCTGCTGAGAAACCCCGGGCAGGGTTACAACGAGGTTGACCGGCCGTCCGAGGGCGGCGAGGAGGAAGGCCGCCTCCATGACGTTTTTCCGCCGGATCGTCCGGACCGGATAGAGGGCGATAGGCGCCTGCGGGTCGAAGAGGGGGAAGGATCGAATGTAGGCGGATCGAAGGCGGTCGCGGATCGTCTCGTCCCCGGGAGCCCGCCGTTGCCCGGCGGGGGCGGCGGGGCGCGGTGCCTCCCGATCTGGGGGCGGAGGGATCGGGTTGGGCAGGAGTCGAAGCCGACTCTCCGGGACCCCGGCCTCCCGCAGGTGTCTGAGATCCCGACTGTTGATCACGGCAAAGACCGCCTTCGATCTCACCGGGTAGGGATTGCGGTGTACAATGAGGTTGAGAAAGCGGAGGTTCGCGTACCTCGCCTCCTCGGGAAAGTCGTGTATCTGCAGGAGAAGCGGTAGTTGCGGGTGCTCCTCGCCGATTTTGAGAAGGGTTTCGGTAAAGACCGGATTCTTGCCGAGGTGGTGGTTGTGCACCCACCAGAGGGAGCGTGACGGGTCGCAGTTCCTGATAAGCTGCGCCTCGATTCTCGAAGTGAGAGCGGCAACCTGCCGGCTGCGGTACTCCTGCTTCTCCTCCCTGCTCATCCCTGTGGGCATTGGGGAGGGCCGGGGCGGTTCACTGAGCTGGGCGAGGGAGAGGTAGCCGATCTCCTCTATCACGAGGATATCCGCGAGCCCCTCGATCTCCTTGCGCACAGACGCTGAAGGCTCCTCCCCTGTGACAACGATGAACTCCTCGACCGTTGAAAGCTCCCCCGCGAGGGCCCTGAGGCTGGTGGTGATGACGCCGGTGACCCCGCCGGGTCTAAGATGGTAGTGGAAGATGTACGCTCTCATACCGTTGGAAAAGAGGGTAGTCCAACTGCGGGATAGCCGCAACGCGGTAGCTTGCAGTTTCTCACCCCGTGGAATATCGTGAACCTATGGATGCGCGGATTCGAGACCTCATCCTGGAGATTTATGGTGAGGATAGCCGGGCGCTGGAACTGGTCGACCAGTGTGTCGAGAGATACCGACACCGCCTCGCTCCTCCCTCCGTTGCCCCGGAACAACCGGGGACGTTGCCCCTCACCGAGCGGGATGTAGTGATGATCACCTACGGTGACACCCTGCGGGGAGAGGAGGGCACACCTCTCTCCTTTCTCCACCGGTTCCTTAGGGACGAGGTGGAGGATCTTGTCACGGGGGTTCATATCCTTCCGTTCTCCCCCTACTCCTCGGATGACGGATTCAGCGTCATCGATTACCGGGAGGTCGACCCGAAGCTCGGCGGCTGGGGTGAGATCGAGGCTATTGCCGAGGAGTTCCGCTTTATGGCGGATCTGGTCCTCAACCACTGCTCCCAGGAGAGCGACTGGTTCAGGCGCTTTCTCGCCGATGAGGAGCCGTACACCGGCTACTTCATAACCGTTGCGCCGGGCACCGATCTGTCCGGGGTGGTGCGTCCCCGGGCGTTGCCCCTGACCCACACCTTTGAGACCGCCCACGGACCGCAGGAGGTGTGGACCACCTTCAGCAGGGATCAGGTCGATCTGAACTTTGCATCCCCCGAGCTCCTCGCCGAGATGCTCGACGTCTTTCTCGGCTACCTCGAACGGGGGGCGCAGATCGTCCGCCTCGACGCCATCGCCTACCTCTGGAAGGAGATCGGCACACCCTGCATCCACCACCCCAACACCCACCGGATCGTCAAGCTGATGCGGGCGATTATCGATGAGCTCGCCCCCTGGGGGATGATCATCACCGAGACCAACGTCCCCCACGAGGAAAACGTGAGTTACTTCGGTGAGGGGGACGAGGCGCACATGGTCTACAACTTTTCCCTGCCCCCCCTCGCCCTGCACGCCGTGATAACCGGTAACGCCTCCTACCTGACCCGCTGGGCCGCGGGGCTTCCTCAGCGTCAGGAGGACCGCAGCTTCTTCAACTTCTGCGCCTCCCATGACGGGGTGGGGCTTCTTCCGGCCCAGGGGATCCTGCCGGAGGGGGAGATCAATCGCCTCATCGAGACAGTCCGAAAGCGGGGAGGGAGGATCTCCTACAAGGCGACCCCGGACGGCGAGATCCCCTACGAGATGAACGTCAATTACCTCTCCGCGGTCAGCGACCCGGCGCTACCCGAATCCCAGCGCGCCCGGACCTTCCTCGTCTCCCAGGCGATCATGCTCTCTCTCGCGGGGCTGCCGGCGATCTACATCCACAGTCTCCTCGGATCCACCAACTGGGAGGAGGGCGTAGTGGAGAGCGGGGTCAACCGGGCGATCAACCGGGAGAAACTCGACTACGCCACGGTTGTTGATGAGCTTCACCGTGGCGACAGCCTGCGACACTACGTCTTTGAAGGCTACAAAGTGCTCCTCGAAGCGCGCGGGTCGAGCCAGGCGTTTGCTCCCGCCTCTCCCCAGCGCATAATCGAGAGGGAGGAGTCCCTCTTTGTGGTGCTGCGAGGACCGGTGGAGAACGAGGCGGGGGAGCAGGAATCGGTGCTGGCGGTGCACAACGTGAGCGACGACCTCGCGGAGCTGGTGGTCGATCTCGAGGAGCTCGGCTGCGAGGAGCATCCCGTCTTTGATGAGCTGATAAGCGGGGACCGACTAGCGGGCAACCGGGACTCCACCCGCAAACTCTCCCTGGAACTCGAGGCTCAGGAGGTGCTCTGGCTCAGGTTTACCCGGTAATTCATCTGCCGGGGCCGGCGCCTACTCGCACCCGTCGTTTGCGT
This sequence comes from Spirochaetaceae bacterium, assembly GCA_046541355.1. Classification (GTDB taxonomy): domain Bacteria; phylum Spirochaetota; class Spirochaetia; order DSM-27196; family Alkalispirochaetaceae; genus CAYZHV01. The sequence goes on along the minus strand of JBKHDM010000096.1, from coordinate 1,333 downwards.
AGTGACCCTCCTCGCCGTAAAAGGACTTGGCGAGGTAGATCAGTTTTACCTCGAGGTTGCGGTAGGAGAAGTGGCGCAGGGCGAGGGCGTAGTTCTTCTCCACCATCCTCTCTATCCAGACCGGATCATCGAGGAGCGCCCGGGTCTCCTCGATCGTAGCCTCTGAGATAAAGTCGTCCATCTCCACCACATCGAAGCCTTTCGGCTTTATGTCGTGGGAGTAGATCGAGTAGTTGTTAACCAGGATCGGTTTCTTGAAGTATACCGCCTCGAGAAAGGCGTTCCCGAACCCCTCGAAAAGGGAGGGATAGGTTACCAGGTCCGCGTGGCGGTAGATGTCCTCGAGGGAGTAGATCTTGCGGCCGTCGGCGGTGGTGCCCCGAACCTCCCCGATAAGCTCCTCCACAAAGAGCGCACGAATCTCGAGGAGTTTGGCGTACTCCCGAATCCGCTGTTCGTACTCGTACCCCTCATCCCCGCTTGCGTGAGAAATGACTAACGCCGCGGGCCGGTCGAGACGCGCCACCAGCTCGATCGCGTGTTCGATGCCTTTTCGCTGGACCACCCGGGTCGGCTGGAGAATAAGGAGCTCATCCTCCCCGATCCCGAGCGCCTGCCTGGCATCCCTTGCGTACTCATCCATCGGGTCCGGCGGGGTCTCAAAGTCCATAACGTTGGGAATGAGCGTGGCGGCTATGCCGGTACGAAGGGCAAGCTGATTGCGCCCGGAGCTGTTTATGACCACGTGTTGAATAGAGGGTAGATGGGGCGGGTAGCAGGCGTTGAGATAGTCCCAGACGCAGTTTCGCAGAAACCGCTTTCGCTCCCAGAAGAAGTCGTGGTGGTGGGCTATCGTGTTGATCCCGGTCTCCTCCACCATCTCGGTGATCGCGATACCCAGGGGGATGTTTAACGGAATGGTGATGACGTTTTCGGGAATGAGAATGTCGATCTCAAAGCGCTCGACGAACTCGTAGAGGGCGTCCTTGATCCGGGAGCGGATGCGGTGGATCTCGGTGGTCAGACGCCTCGGCCTCGTCTGCCGGCTGAAGCAGGCGTTGTACAGCTCCCGGGCCTCCTCGGTCTGGAAGTGCATATCCTCGCAAACCATCGACCGCTCCGCCGGGGTATCCACCTCCCCGGCGAGGTAGAAGGTGTTGAACCCGTTGCGCTCAAAGACCTGCGCCCACTTCTTGGTCTCCAGGGAGACCCCATCCGTCCCGGAGAGCCGGAAGGAGACAAATCCTACGTTTTTGCCCATGGTGAGCGGAATTCTATGGTGATGTCACCGTCAAAGCAAGGAAAAAACCGTGATCCCCCGCATTCAGGGCAG
>JBKHDM010000095.1:0-9146 GCA_046541355.1 Spirochaetaceae bacterium | reverse complement strand
CATGAGTTCTTTTACAACGACCAGTGGTGCGCCCAGGAGATCTTCAAGTGGATGAAGGATCATCCGATCCACCTCTACAGCGAGGGTATCACCGACGAGGAGACAAAGCGCTACGGTATGCATCCGGTGAGGGATCTGCGAGAGACCGTGGATATGCTCCTCGAGCGCCACGGAGCCGCCGCGCGCTGGGCGGTTATCCCCGACGGCCCGCTCCTGGTCCTGCGGCTCAAGGAGGCTGCCGCGACGGTCGGCGGCTGAGCGCCTCGAGCCGGGCGGGCCGAGGGCTCCCTCGGGCACCGTGCTCCAGGGCCGGGGAACGAGAAAAAAAAACGGACTCCCTGAGGAGTCCGTTTTCCTTTAAGCCTCCCTGACAGTCGCGGCGTGGGCCGCGGGGTTCAGCAGAGGCGTATATGTTACAGACTTACCAGCGGCCGCCGCGGTCATCGTTGCGGGACTTGGCCTCGTTGACCTTGAGCTGACGACCGTCAAAGTCCTGACCGTTGAGGGCGTTCTCGGCGTTCCGCGCCTCGTCGGCGGTGGACATCTCGACAAAACCGAAACCGCGGGAGCGGCCGGTGTCCCGGTCGATAACGACGTTTGCGGAAACGACGTCGCCGTGCTGTGCAAAGAGCTGCTGGAGGTCGTACTCCTGAGTCTGATAGTTGAGATTGCCAACGTAAAGTTTACTGGCCATGATACTCTCCTTCTGCCTTGGGCAGACAAACAAATTTTCTCACGGTATGCGGGGTGCTTTGTCTGTCTTGAACCAAGGATTGGAAAGCAGAGTCCGGCAGTCACGAAAACCGAAAAGTTGTCCCACTATACCGTGCTCCTCCGGTAGCGTCAAGCGGAGCCGCGGGTTGGGAATTTGACCGCGTCTTGGCACGTTGCCTCTCCCTGAAGCTCACCGGAGGCGCACCACCCTCCGAGCCCGGCGTATGCGTTCACCTTTCAATCTTCTCCTGTCCCTCCCGGCCCGGTGGGGAGTATCTTCCCCGGAGGCGTCGGGACGGTGAGATCGGCGAGGATCATCGGCAAGGAGTGAGGGAGAGTATGCAGGAGAGTGAAGGTGAAGCGCTGACGGCGATTACCCTGTTTCGGGTGCAGGGGAGGGGGCGCTGGTGGGCCCTCAAGCAGATGCGCCTCGGGCCGATTGATCTCGCCTCCCAGGAGGGTTTGCGCTTCGGCAAGGTGATGGGAAGCGGTGACGGTGTCGGGTTCAGCGCCAAGCCGAACCTGGGGGTCTGGGCTGTCCTGAGTGTCTGGAACACTCCCGAGGCGTTTCTCACCTGGCAGAGGGGGCCATGGCTCTCAGAGTACAAGGCTAAGGCGGAGGAGCAGGTGACGATTTGTCAGTACGCCGTGCGCGCCCGGGGCTTGTGGAACGGCGAGCAGCCCTTTCCCCTCGAGGAGGCTCCCGCGTTTCCGACCCTCCGGGGGGTAATCACCCGGGGTACTATCCGCCCATCGAGGCTTCTCAAGTTCTGGTCCACCGTACCCTCAACGAGCCGGGCTACCGAGCGCGCCGCGGGGCGTCTTTTTTCCATCGGCATCGGCGAGGTCCCGTGGCTCGAGCAGGCGACCTGGAGTCTCTGGGAGAGCGAGGATGCGATACGAGCCTTTGCCTACGGCAGCGCCGCCCATAAGGCGGCGATAAAAAAGACCCACACCCTCAACTGGTACCGGGAGGAACTGTTCGCCCGGTTTGTGCCCTTCGCCACCATCGGCTCATGGTCCACCTTTCCGGATCTGAGCTCCCACGGAGTCACCCATTTTTCCGACGTGCCGTTACCGTCTGCACTCCGAGAGGCACGAGCGAGGCAAGGGGAAGCAGGGGCGAGGTGAGGATCCTCCCCGCGAGAAAGGCGGGAAAGCGACGCTCGAGGGATTCGGACCAGTCGATACCCCGCCGCTCCATTGCGCTCATCCACCAGAGAGCGTAGAGGTCGACGCTCCCGGAGCTTCTGTAACGCTCCGGCTCCCACCCGCACTCCCTCAGGAGCCGGAAGAGCGTCGCTTTGGAGTAGATCGCCGTGTGCCGGGGTGTGTGGAAACCCTGCCAGTGCTCGCCGTAGACCAGGCGGGAGAGGCTGTTGTAGTCCGGGACCTCGACGATGAGCCGGGTATGATCCGCCGCGGCCTCGGCCATCCGGGTGAGGGTCTGTCGGGGGGCGTAGTCGTGTTCGAGATAGTGCCACATCGTGATCAGGTCGGGCCGGAACCCCTCGGCGGGGTGCCAGGCGCCGGGCTCCGCCTCGAGGAGCTCGATCCCCTCCCAGCGCGCCGGGTCCGCCTCCCAGCCGGTGGAGACAAAGTCGATCCCCGTCAGTTCCAGACCCGCCCTCTCACCCTTCAGGGCGGCGAGAAAGGTCGGCTTACCGCAGCCCACATCGACTACCCGCCCCGCCGGAGCGCCCGACTCCTCTGCCGCCTTCCTGAGGGCGGCGAGGGAGAGACGGACCCTCTTTCGGTCGGTTATCCCGAGGCCCCGCTCCGCCAGAGGTGCAAAACGGCCCCAGGCCGACGGGCCGCGGTAGGGGAGGTAGTAGGGAGGGTAGTAGCGACCGAGCTCCTCCGGGGCGACCCGGGGGTTCAGATAGACAAGGCCGCACTCCCGGCAACGAACAAAACGCCATCGCCGGCCGTCCGGGCTGAACATCTGTGTCCCCGTCTCGATCTGCGAACTCGCCTCGCTGCTTCCGCACAGAAGGCAGGGGGTCTGTTCGAGGTGTCGCTCTTCCCGGGACCCGGCGGCTTCAGACGCGTTCATCGTAGTGGAGGTCGGCAAAGGTGATCTCGCAGCTGAGGCCGTTTTCGCTTGTAAAGGTGATCTCTCCCTCCAGTTGGTCCTCGACTATCGCGTATACCGTTTCCAGACCCATGTGACCGTCTCGACGAGGCTCAAACCGCTCGGGAAAGCCGCAGCCGTTGTCCTCGACACGGAGCCGGAAGGTCCGCTCACCGGGGGACTCGAGTGCTATCCGGATTGTGGGCTCCTCATCCTTCTTTGTTCCTCCCGGGCACTCGCCAAAGGCGTGCTCTATCGCGTTGGTGATCAGCTCATTCAGGACCAGTCCGCAGGGAATCGCGGTGTCGATGAGCATCTCCCACGGTTCGATCTCGGTCTCCAGTCGTACAGGCAGGTGGTCGCGACCGGCGTTGCTATCGAGAATGTAGGAGGCAAGCTCCTCCACGTAGGAATCCATGGAGACTCGGGAGAGGTTACTAGAACGGTAGAGCTTGTCATGCACCAGGGCCATCGCGTAGATGCGGCCCCGGGTGCTGCCCAAAAGCTGTTGGAGCTCTTTCGAGTCGGATAACTCCGACGCCTGGAGGGAGATCATGGAGAGAATCACCTGCATGTTGTTCTTTGTCCGGTGGTAGAGCTCCCGCAGCAGCGCTTCCTTCTCCGATACCGAGTCGCTCAGCTCCTCCTTTGTCTGGTCGAGATCACGGTAGGTCTTGGAGAGGCGGTCCACCATATCGTTGATCGCAGCGGCAATCTCGGTAAACTCCCGGGACTGGGAACTGCGAACATCCGGGGGATCGAGCTTGAGGTTATTCTGTTTCAGCCGGGGCAGATCGATGGATTTGACAAAAGCCGCGGTCTGTCTCAGGGGTCGGACAAAGGTTGTCGCGACAATCCAGAGAATCAGCAGCGCGATCGTGGTAACCTGGAGGGCGCTGGTCAAAAGAAGCCGACCCGCCCGATTGTACACTCGTTGCCCGACTACGTTCATGTCGGCGTATAGCGTGAGTTCTCCGACCACCCTTCGTTCACCCTCGAAAACCGTCTCCAGGGGAAAGGAAAACTCCTCTGCCTCCTTGGGGATCGCCTCACCGAGGGTGAGGAGGGTGACGTCACGCTCCTGTTGCCTCTCGGCTACCTCGGCGTAGGCGAGATCCCCGGAGAGGATGATCCCTTCCAGCAGCAGCTCCGCCTGGGCGAGGTCGAAGTTAAAGACGCTGAGACTCAGGGCAGGCAGATACGCCTCCTCGATCCCTGAGATAAGGTTTTCGAGGCTCGCCATTTCTCGGCGGTAGTCGAGGACGAAGGTTAAGCTGCCGAGGAGGAGGGCGACCAGGACGCCCGCGAGGGCGGTATGGATAAACAGCCGGGCTGCGATCGACCGGCCTCCACCAAGGGGAGGTTTTTTTCTATTCACCTTACTCCTGTATACGTTACATTCTGCTGGTTAATCCAGTCCTACTCTATTGCCGCTTCAAGAGCCTCGGTTGAGAAGTCGTAGACGCCGAGATCCGTGCGATGAGCCTTGGAGAACCGGGAAAAGTCGATCTCCGAGAGGGAGGCGTAGAGAGTGATATACCGGTCGGCGTTACCTGCATCCGCGGCGTGGATGTCGAAGGTGAGTTCGGTTCCGACCTCGTCGGCAAAGTCGACCCCATGGATGTAATCGTAGAGATACACGAGAATCTCGGCGTAGGAGAAGAGGGTAGCGGAGGCGGTTGCGGAAATGGTTCCCTCCTCGACCGCTGCCAGTCCCGCCCGGGAGAGATCGAGGCCGCCGATCCACAGATCCTCCCCCAGGACCACTCCACTCTCTTCCGCGGCCTCGGAGGCGCCGAGGGCGAGCTGATCACTGGCGGCCCAGATTACCGAGACGTTCTGGTAACGTCGCAACAGCCGTCTTGCGGCATCCTCGCCTTCCTCCTCTGTCCAGCGCGTCGGCACCACCTGAAGGAGTCGAGCCTCAGGGTGCTCCCGGACCGCCCGCATGAGCCCCCGCTCCCGCTCCTCCGTCCCGTACCAGCTCGGATCGCCGCCTATACCCGCCACGCCAAGCTCGGAGGTTGTTCTGTCTCCGGTTGTCCGCTGTTCCGAGGCAAGATCGAGAAGCATCCTCCCGAGAAGGTAGCCTTTCTGCTCCTCCTCCTGCTCAAAGGTTGCGATCCAGTTCGGGTAGCGCCCGCGCGGCTCTCCTCCCAGGAGGCGCAGATCGGTTTCGAACAGTGGGCCCTGGATGATCACGGGGACACCACGTCTGTCGGCCGCTTGCACCAACGGATACGCCTGTCCCGCGGAAACCGAGAGTATCGCGCCGTCCACATCGGGGGTCGTTTCGAGGATAGCCGCTGCCTCGGTTGATTCTGCAAGGCGATCGGTAATGTCGAACTCGTGGGGGATCAGTTCGATCCCGAGGTCGTCGGCGGCTTGCTCGAGGATCGTGTAGACCTGAGGCCAGTAGGTGTTGCCCTCGGTCGTCGGCGTGAACATGAGGATTCTCGTTGTTTCGGTCGGCTCCTGGGCATCGAGACCAATGAGTAGCAGCAGCGACAGCGGTGCCGCAACAAGAGCTGCCCGATATAGCCAACCTGGAGAACTAGGCATCAGAAGCTCGCCTCCGTCGCGCATTCTACCGTAAAAGATAGCAAAAAACTGTAGAGGCGCGGCCTCCATCAACCCACCCTGCCTCCCTCGCCTCCGGGAGGTTGCCGGGATCAGCTGGTCAAGATACGACACAACCTACCCCGCCTCGAGGATGGACAGATGATTGCCCTCTCCGCTGTAACCGGGGCCCTGCTGCTCCTCTCCTTTCTCGCCGATCGGGAAAAGACGAAAAAGGGTCTCGGTATCGCCGTCAAAAATCGGTGACGCCGCCGGCTTTCAGGGCTACATCTGGTCGATCCTCCTCGCCGCGACCACGACCGCGGGGCGTCAGCCGCCCCGGCGCTTCTCCTTCTCGTAGAGCTCGTCAATGTAGGTATCCACGCTCTGCATGATCCGGTCGTTTGTCTTCTCCCAGACCCGCTCCACCCGTTTGAGGGTCGCCATTTTGATCTCCTGAGTCATGCTGCTGCGCTCGATCTCTCCGATCTTGTTGGTCAGCATCGTCCCCGCCTTGATGAGGGTGTTCGAGATCTCCTCGGAGTGAGAGAGACCGAGCTCCTTCATCATCTCCAACTGCTCCTTCTCGAGGAGGGTAATCGCCTTCTGCGCCTCCAGGGCGATCGACTTCTCCTCGACGTCCGTCCTCGCCAGGAGGTAGTTCTCGTAGGAGTTGAGGTGATGCTTGATCTCCAGCTGCTTAGCCTGATAGACCGTCCGCATTAGCTGCTTCTTGTACCGGTACTTGTCCAGCTGCGTGAGGGTCTCGTCTGCGTCGATCCCCCGGATCACCTTGCTGAAGTCCTTACTGTTGGTTAGATCCCGAGGGGCGAAGCGCGTAAGCTCCGTGCCCTCGACGTTTTCCTGTCTCGTCCAACCCGCCATATGCCCTCCTTTCGAAAAGCGTTGTCAGTATATGCGCTCCAGCTCCCGAAGGAGCCGTTCCGCCCGTTCCGTCGTTCTGATCCGGCCTGCCCCGATCAGGGTCAGCGCCGTCAGATGCGCCTCCAGCCTGCGCAACTCCTCCCTGTTCTGATAGCTGCGTATCCGCCGCTTCCGGGTTGCCTGACGCGCGCAGCGAGCTACCTCCCGCTCCCGCTGCGAGAGTTCCCGGGGATAGAGCAGGGTGAAGGGGTCATCCTTCGGCTGCGTCCCGAGGGCGAGGTAGGCTCCTCTCACCGCCAGGGAACTCGCATAGATCGGAAGCACCACCTCGAGCCGGCGCCGCACGTTACCCGTCGCCGGGCGCACCCGGCTGTAGCCCGCGGCGCGATAGAGCCCCGAGAGAACCCAGGGGAGGTTCGCAAAGCGGGCGAGGATCTCGATATCCCGTCGGGACGCCCCGATCCCCAGGCGCCGGGAGAGCACCGTAGCGAGGATCCGTCGCTGCAGGGCGCACACCTTTCGGTCCGACAGTTGCCTCGGCCTCACCGAAGATCTCCCCGTATGGCGAAAAAGCGGCCTGATCCTTGCCGCGAGGGTGGCGACACGGCGGGAGCCGGCCCCGCCTCCCGCTCCTCGCGCCGCTGCCTCGGTACCCTCCCGTATCTCGCCCCCGGTAAAAGTGAGAGCGTTGCCGCCTTCTGCCGGCGTTCCCCGGACCGCTTCGGGAAGGGCGAGGGTAGCGAGGGCGAGGAGGGGAGTGTTCGCCCTCCACGCCAGGAGCGCCCACGCCCTCATCCCCGCCGAGCGGACCCGCCATTCCCCTCTCACCCTGTACGCCGCAAGCAGCAGCAGGGTGACAACCGCCTCAATCACCGTATGCGTGACGCCCCTCGAGGCGTTGAGCACCGCCGCCTGCGCCGCCGCGCCCGCTCTCGCCGCCGGGCCCCGCTGCGCCCGGGCGCCCCCGGCACTGCCCCCGGCACTTCCCCCGACGAAGGAGGGGGAGCTACTCATTGGCCACCACCAATCCCAGGCCTACCACCGTCTCTCTCGCGCGCTCATAGGGGGCGAACTCGGGAGTCCCGTTTTCTATCGAGACCCGAATGTAGCAGCCCATCTCATCGGCGTAACGCATCTCCCGGCTGAAAAGCGTTTCCATCACCGGGGCAAGGGGTTCAGAATCATCGTCCAACTCCCGCTCCTCCCCGCTTGCGGCGTTCCAGACTGACCAGCTCCCGTCGGCGGCGATCCTTACGCCCCCTGCAATTTGCGGGACCTCACCCTCCGGTCGACGCCAGCAGGGAACCACCCCGTACTGTTTCTCATCCATCAGCTGCCGTAGAAAGGCGACCTCCTCGTCCAGAACGGCAAGCTCTGCCTCGGCTGCCGCGAGGGCCGCTCTCGCCTCGGCGTGTCGCGCCTGGAGGAGCACCGCCGCAGCGACGGCGAGAAAAAAGAGGATGAAAGCAAGTTCCGAAAGGCTCTGAACCATCGCCTGAGAGCCGCGCCTTTCTCCCCTCATACCAGACTTCCCACCTTGCCTTCGATGATCTCGATCAAGGAGTCGAGGACGAGGTTGAGCTCTCGGGTTCGCCCTCGGAACTCGCCAAGCTCATCGGTAAGCTGGGAGAGAGGCATCGACTCCAGGCGGGCGGTCAGTCTCTCGGTCGACTCACCAGCGCTGTCAGCTTCGGCGCTGAACCGGGCTGTAGCTCTCGCCAGGGAGGCAGCCTCGCTTTCCACCACCGCCGCACCGTTTACGAGGTTCATTCGAGCCTCGGTCAAGGCGCGACTGAATGCCTCAGTCGCCTCGATGAACCGAGCGGCCGCCTCCCGCTCCCGCCCCTCGAGCTCCCTTCGCTCCCGGACCGCCTCCTCTCTGTCCTTGAGAAAGAGTTCGAGTCGCTCGAAGGTGCTCTGATATCCGCTGGTAAACCGTTCCGCCGCCGCTAAAAGGGCGTCGTAAGTCTCCTCCAGTCGGGAATCTTCCTCCGGGTGGTCCCGCAGATATGCCCCCCGGGCGAGATTGCGAAAGAGAACCCCCGCAAGGGAGGTGGTTACCGAAACCCCCACGTAGTAGAGTGCTCCCACTATCGGGTCCGCCTCCTTCGACCGCGCCACAGCGTCGGATAAGGTCCCTTCCGGCACCAACGGTAGTGCGTCCCCCGGGCCGGTCTGAAGCTCGTAGAAAAAGACCGCCAGAGCCGTAAGCGTCATGAGAAAGCCGAGGAAGTAGATCGAGTCGAGATGGTGGTCAGCGAGAGCGTGGTCGCGGCAATCCTGAAGCAGCCGTTGCACCAGAAACCCGTAGACCGCCACAAGGGCCACCGGAATAAAGAGCGCCTGCCCATCGGTAAGCTCTCCCGCCATGTAGATAATCCCCGCCCCGGTGGCGGCAAAGATAAAGAAGAGCAGATTCAGAAAACTCTTTGTCGATCTGAGCATAGCCTTTCCCCCAGGCACCCTCCGTGCCGGACAGGGCTCTCTCGCCGGAAACCCGGAAAACAAGCTGCAGCAAAGGTGGTCGACACAATTTTTCCCGCTCCAAGCGAGCCATAAGTATCCAGAGGCGCCCGACCCTGGGCGCGCCGGCCCCGCCGCCCCGGGGATCACGGCCGGCCTTGGCCGCGCCCCGCCAAGGATCCCGCGCCGGGGATGACGCCGGCCTTGGCCGCGCCGCTCTGCATGCCGCGCCGGCGCCACCGGCCGCACAGCACACTCGGGAGTGCTACCTTGGCGGCAAACTGCACACTCAGGAGTGCACAGTTCCTCAGTATCATAGTTCCTCCGCCGTGCCACAGAGTGTCCCGGCGGGTGCGTTTTTTTTGCAAAGTAACGCGTTTTTGTCCGACAGAAGGTGAGGGTAGACAGCCGGCCCGTGCCCGAGCGCCCCGCCAAGGGTCCCGCGCCGGCC
>JBKHDM010000094.1:0-9177 GCA_046541355.1 Spirochaetaceae bacterium | reverse complement strand
GCTCCGAGGAGCGACAGACGAGCTTTCGGGAGATGATGGAGGTCGCCCTCTCCCTGGTGTGAGCCCGCCGGCCAGGAGGCGGGCGCCCCCCGCCGGGGCGCTCTCCGGCGCCGGGCGTGGTGGCCCGGGGGGCCGGTGGCGTCGTATACTTTTCACTATGAACTACAGAAGACTTGGACGCTCCGGGCTCAAGGTGAGTGAGCTCTCCTTTGGTGCCTGGGTAACCTTTCAGAATCAGATGCAGGTAGACGAGGCGAAAAAGTGCATGATCGCCGCCTACGAGGCGGGGGTGAACTTTTTCGACAACGCCGAGGCGTACGCCAGGGGCAAGGCGGAGATCATCATGGGCGAGGTGCTCCGGGACACCCGGTGGCGACGGGACAGCTACGTTGTCTCGAGCAAGGTGTTCTTCGGCGGCGTGGATAACCCGGGGCCGAACCAGAAGGGATTGAGCCGGAAGCACATCGTCGAAGCGTGCGATCAGGCTCTCGAGCGGATGGGCGTGGACTACCTCGACCTCTACTACTGTCACCGGCCGGACCCGGAGGTCCCGGTGGAAGAGACGGTCCGGGGGATGAGTGATCTCATCAGCCAGGGAAAGGTGCTCTACTGGGGCACCTCGGAGTGGAGCGCCACGGAGATTATGGAAGCGTACGGCGTGGCCCGGCAGTACAACCTGGTGCCCCCGACGATGGAGCAACCGCAGTACAACATGTTCCACCGTCAAAAGGTCGAGGTCGAGTTTGCCCCGCTCTACGAACGGATCGGCCTGGGAACCACCACCTGGTCGCCCCTCGCCTCGGGGCTGCTCACCGGAAAGTACAACGACGGTATTCCCGAAGGCTCCCGGCTCTCCCTCGAGGGGTACGAGTTTCTCAAACAGCTGGTCGAAGGAAATGACGGCAAGAGCCGGATCGAGAAGGTGAAGAAGCTCACCACCCTGGCGGAGGAGCTCGGCGCCACAACCGCCCAGCTCGCCATCGCCTGGCTCCTGAAAAACCGCAACGTGAGCACCGTCATAACCGGTGCGTCCCGGGTCTCCCAGGTAGAGCAGAACCTGAAAGCGGCGGATCTCGTCGAAAAGCTCGACGACTCGGTAATGGAGAAGATCGAAGAGATCCTGCAGAACAAGCCGGGGGACGCCCCCTTCCTCTCGGACTGAGTCGGCACGGGTCAAAGCCGGCCCGCCCCGGCCCGGCCGCCGCGCCCGGGGCGCCCGGCGCGGGCCACTCCGCCGGCGGGCTCGGCCTGTCAGACCGCCGGCGCGACGAACAGAAGCGCCACTCCCGCCACGGCGAACAGGGCGCCTGCCGCCTCCCGAAGGTTGACCCGCTCCTTGAGAACAAAGATCGCCGCCGGAATCATCAGCACCGGAACAAGGGCGATAATCGTCGCCGCCACTCCCGTCTCGGTGTTCTGCGCCGCGAACAGGCCGATGGAGACCCCGAGAAAGGGGCCGAAGAACGCCCCCACTGAAATCTGTCGCATCGCCACGGGATGACGAAGCGCGTGTATCACCGGTCGCCATCGGCGCAGGATCGTAAAGAAGAGGGCGAACCCGACGATCCCGGCGAGCGCGCGTATCTGGGTTGCCCGAAAGGCGTCGAAGGTCGGTGCGCCGTAGCGGCTGAGGACAAGCCCGACCGCCTGGCCGAGGGCGCCGAGAAACGCCGCCCCGATCCCGAGAAACGGATGGTTCCGCCCGCGCCGGGTCGGCTGGTTGCGCTGGAGGACGACCAGGCAGATACCCGCGACGGTGAGAGCCATGCCGCCCCACTGGAGCGGGGTGAGAACCTCGCCGAGGAGAAAGAACCCGATCAGTGCGGTCAGGGGTGGTGCGAGGGAGTAGACGAGCATTGCGATCCTCGCCCCGACGAGCACAAAGGACTCAAACAGAAAGAGATCCCCGAGGACAAAGCCGACGAGGCCGGAGGCGGAGAGCCAGACCCAGACCGACCGCGGAGCGTCGAGAGGAAGCACGGTTCCGGTTACAAGAAGGGAGTAGAGACAAAAGAGAATAAAGGCGATGACCAGGCGCCAGAGGTTTACCGCGAGGGAGCCGACCTTGTTGCCCGCGGCCTCAAAGGAGAGGGCCGTTATTGTCCAGAAGAGGGCGGTCAGCAGGGCTGCGCTCTCGCCAATGTAATGCTGCATCACGTTTGCTCCGTTCACACATCTTCAGTTAGTATGTAGATGGAGCACCATGCATGACGATCGACCAACTGCTAACTCGCCTTTCCACCTACCAGGGGCTGGTTATTATATACTTCGTGCTCATCCCCGTCGTCGCCCTGGGAATCAGTTTTCTCCACAGCGTCTACGGCGGGCGAAAACCTCCGTGGAACGCGATCTACGCGCTCCTTATCTACCTCGTCGCTCTGCCGACCGCCGCGGTGATCGTCGCCACCGGCTACCTCCTCCTTTTTGACCTGACAAGCTTCGGGGACCTGCCGATGGTGGTTACCTACCTTCCCGTCGGCTCCTTTGTCCTCACCTCCCTCCTGGTCAAGCGGGCCGTGGATTTCTACTATCTTCCGGCGATTCTCAACCCGTATGGGCTGCTGCTTCTCCTGCTCAGCTGCATGAGCGCGGGGTTCTACATCTATCACACCGAGGCTTACCTGCTCTTCGGCCGGCTCTGGCTCACCGTCGGGCTCGTCTCCCTCGCCCCCTTTCTCGTCGCCCGGCTCATCCTTGGCGCCATCGCGGGGAAGCGGGAGTAGGCGACGCCGGGTATGAACTGGTATAGATCGAAACGAATCTGGATAACCGGGGCGAGCTCCGGCCTCGGAAGGGCCCTCGCGATAGGGGCGGCTGCCCTCGGCGCCCGGCCGATCCTCTCAGGCCGGGACGAGGGTCGTCTCGAAGAGGTCGGTGCGGCGTGCCGGGAGGTGGGGGGCGAGGCCGAGCTCCTCCCCTTCGACATCTGTGACAGTGAGGGGCGGCGTCGCGGGATAGAGGCGGTCTCCCGGGATCGGCTCGACGGGCTTATCAACAACGCCGGGGTCTCCCAGCGCTCCCTGGTTGCCGGGACCGGCCTGGAGGTCTATCGACAGCTTTTTGAGACCAACCTGATGAGCGCCATCGACCTCACCCTGGGGACGCTTCCTCTCATACGGCGCAGTGGAGACGGGAGGATCGTGGCGATTTCGAGCATCGCCGGCGAGCTGTACGGGCCGCAGCGATCGGGCTACGGCGCCTCGAAGGCGGGGATGAACGCCTTCTTCTACTCCCTGAGGAGCGAGGTCGCCCCTGAAGGGATCGGGGTCACCGTGGTGATTCCCGGCTTTATCCGTACCGAGGTCTCCCGCAACGCCCTCACCGGGGAGGGTGAGCGATACGGCAGGATGGACTCGATCCAGGAGCGGGGCATGGACCCGACAGCCGCAGCCCGGCGGATTCTCGCGGATGTGGCGGCGGGTAAGCGTTGCTGCCGGGTCGCGATGGCGCCGAAGCTGCGGTTCGGGCTCTTTATGCGCACCCTGGTACCCAGCCTCTACGATCGGGCTATGCGCAGCGCCCGGGTTACCTAGGAGCAGACGGCTATTTCACTACCGAACAGCTTTGATACAGGATTCTGCGATGATCCCTCGGATCCCGAGGGACGACTGCTTCTGTTCAAGGGGGCAGAGATCTACCTCCTCCGGGAGGGGGGCTTTCCCTCCCTCCCGGAGTGCCGGGTGCCGGCGAAACCGGTGTGCATAGGCCGGCTCGCCGGGGTGCGCTACCTCGCGGTGCTCCTCGATGAGTCCAGCGGGACCGAGGCGGTTAAGCTGCCCCCGGGGAGGTGGGTCAACCGCCGCAGCGCCGCCCGGGAGCTCGGGGGCGGGGAGTACTGGATCACCGCCCGGGGGTATGAGCTCGCACGGTGGGACCGGGAAAGCCGGTACTGCGGGCGGTGCGGCGCAGGCAATCTGCCCACCCCGGGGGAGACAGGAAAGGTCTGCGAAAGCTGCGGCCACCGGGAGTACCCGAGGATAACCCCGGCGATGATCGTTGCGGTGGTCAACGATGGTCGGCTGCTCATGGCTCACGCCCATAAGCACCGCAAGGGTCTGTTCAGTGTCCTTGCGGGGTTCGTCGAGCCCGGGGAGTCCCTTGAAGCGTGTGTCCACCGGGAGGTGGCGGAGGAGACAGGCGTAACCCTTTCAACGGTCCACTACTTCGGCAGCCAGAGCTGGCCCTTCCCCTACTCCCTCATGGTCGCCTTTACCGCCGAGGCTGAGACCGAGGAGATCCGCCTCGAGGATGACGAGATCGGCGAGGCGGGATGGTACACCCCGGAGCAGATCCTCTCGATACCGGAGATCCCCGAGAGGCTGACCGTCGCCCGGGCTCTCATCGACTGGTTTGTCGACAGCTACGGCAACGAGGCTACCCGGCGGACCCACCATCAGCGGCCTTAGGCGCTCACAGCTTAGCCGTCTCCGGCTCGGATCAATGGTTCAGGGTTGCTAAAAGCAGTGAGTCGCCGTAACATTACAATAGTCACGCGGGGTAGAACGAATGAAGCAGACAAAATGGGGCGTTCTGGGAGTATCGGGGCACTTTCTTCAACGGGTCGTTGTACCCCTCTCCCACTCCGAGCGCGTCGAGGTTGCCGCGATCGCCTCGAGGGACGAGGAAAAGGCGAGGAAGGCCGCTTCCGCCTGGAACATCCCGAAGGCGTACGGCAGCTATGAACAACTCCTCGAGGACCCGGAGATCGAGGCAATCTACAACCCTCTTCCCAATCACCTCCATCTCGAGTGGATCAAGAAGTGTGCCGACGCGGGAAAGCCGATTCTCTGCGAGAAACCTCTCGGGATGAACGCCCGGGAAGTGGCGGAGGCGATCGAGTACACCGAAAAGCGCGGGGTGCCGCTGATGGAGGCGTTTATGTACCGCTTCCACGATCAGTGGGTCCACATGCGGGAGCTCGCAGCGTGCGGCGAAATCGGCCAGGTCAACGCCGTCCAGAGTCACTTCTCCTACAAGAACACCGACCCGAAGAACATCCGAAACCGCCTCGACACCGGCGGTGGAGCTCTCCTGGATATCGGCTGCTACGCGGTCTCCTCGGCTCGTTTTATTTTTGGCGAGGAGCCGACCAGGGCGGTCAGCCTCGTGGACCGGAGCGCCGAGTTCGCTACCGACATCCTCGCAAGCGGCATACTCCGGTTTCCCACCGGTCAGGCGACCTTTACCGTGGGGACCCAGACCTTCGGGGCCCAGGCGGTTCATATTCTCGGCTCCGGAGGGACCATCACGATCGAGGTTCCCTTCAACATCTATCCGGACGTAGGGATGCCGAATTACATTTCCACGGGCGTGGGAGAACGGGTCTACGAGGCGGGCCCCGAGGATCAGTACCAGCGGATGTTCGAGGCTTTTTCCGAAGCGATCGAGCGTGGTGAGCCGGTACCGACCCCGATAGACGACGCGTTGAACAATCAGAAGGTGCTGGACGCCCTCTTTCGATCGGAGGAGTCCGGCGCCTGGGAGGACGTATAGGGATGAGTGGCGAACATGTAGTTGTCATCGGGGGCGGAGGGACCGGCGCGGCGATCATTCACGATCTGACTCAGCGCGGGTTCCGGGCGACCCTGGTGGAACGGGGCGAGCTTACCGGCGGAACGACCGGTCGCCATCACGGGCAACTCCACTCCGGCGCCCGCTACGCCGTGGGAGACCGGAACATCGCGAAGGAGTGCATGGACGAGGTCCGCTATCTCCAGAAGATCGCTCCCCAGGCTCTGGAGATGAACTACGGCCTCTTTGTCGCCCTCACCGATGAGGATGTGGAGTTCGGCGATCTCTTTATCGAGGCGTGTCAGGAGTCGACAATCCCCGCAAAGGACATTCCGGTGGACCAGGCGCTCCGGATGGAGCCGCAGCTCAACCCGAAGATCAAGCGGGCGGTCCAGGTTCCCGACGGCACGATCGACGCGTGGCGGCTTCCCCTTCACTTTTTTGCCACCGCCCGTTCCAAAGGAGCGGAGGTAAAGACCTTTACCGAGGTTGTCGGCATCAACGTCGAGAACCGACGGGTAAAGGGCGTGGTTGTCCTCGATCACACCACCCGGGAGGAGTACTCGATTGCCGCGGACTACGTCATCAACGCCACCGGCGCCTGGGGAGGGCTTATCTGCAAGATGGTCGGGATCGACCTGCCCATAACCCCTGCCCCGGGCAGTATGGTTGCGGTCAAGAAGCGGCTGAACAACATGGTGATCAGCCATCTCCACCCGGCGGGGGATGGAGACATTATCGTGCCCCAACGGGGCCTCTCCATTGTCGGTTCCACCCAGTGGGAAACCGACGATCCCGACAGTGTTCTCGCGCGGCACGAGGATATCGAGTACATGACTAAACGGGCGACCGAGATGATTCCCGCCTTCGGGGAAACTCCCTACCACGCGGCGTGGTCCGCCGTGCGGCCCCTGGCGGGTAAAGCTTCCGGGGAGGAGGGACGAAAGCTGAGCCGCGACTTTAACTGTATCGACCACGAGAAGGAAGACGGCGTTGCCGGGCTCATGAGCGTCATCGGCGGAAAGGCGACGGTGCTCCGGGCGATGGCGGAAAAGACCGTCGACACCTTCTGCTCGATTCTCGGGGAGCAGATCCCCTGCACCACCGCGGAGACGCCGCTACTCTCCCATCGAGCGTATTTCAACCCCGCCCTGGAACGAGGAGGCGTGCATGCCGGTCACAAGTGATACAACGACGATAACCTTTTCCATCGCCCGGGATCAGAAGGCGAAGGGCAGGGTAGAGGAGTTCAGCGTTCCCTGCGACCGGTACACCACCGTTCTCGACGCCCTCGAGTACATCCGGACCAGGATCGACTCCACCCTCATGTACCGTCACTCCTGCCACCACGGCTCCTGCGGAACCTGCGGCATGATTATCAACGGACGAAAAGCGCTCGCCTGCCTCGCGAACGTCTACGACCTCGGCACCGAGGTGGTAACGCTCCATCCCCTGCCGATGTTCAAGCACCGCGGCGACCTCGCCGTCGACCCCGAGTCCCTCTTTGCGGAGTTTCCCGTCCACGCCGACTACCGCCGACCGAGCGAGGTCAACAAGGACGCCGAGACCCCGGAGGAGATAGAACAGTACGAGCGGTTCGAGAACTGTATCGAGTGCGGCCTCTGTGTCTCCGCCTGCCCTGTGACAAAAAACTGGATGAAGCCGGCCGCCCTCGCCGCGATACACCGGGAGCTTGAAAAGCATCCGGAACGCTCCGAGGAGCTGCTCTCCCTGGTGGACAGCGACCGGGGCGTCTGGGCGTGCGAGCGCCATTTCAACTGCAGCAAGGTCTGCCCCACGGGAGTCTACCCCGCCAAGCATATCGCCCAGCTCCAGAAGGAGATCAAAAAACGACGGGGGGAAGAGACCTAACGGGGTCAACCCCCGGCGCGGTTGGCCCCGCCCGCCGGCGCGGGAGACTCGGCCCGCCGCCCCGGGAGGCGCGGCCGCCTCAGAGCTTGTCTATGAGCATGGAGCACTTGCCCGAGGGTATGGGCAGGGTCTTTCGCTTGTCTCCGATGATATCGATGGTGAAGTAGTAGAGCTTTTCCGACTCGTGGCGAATCTCCCAGCCGCGGGTTGTCTTGTTTGACAGAATCGTCACGGTGTTCCGTTTCAGGTTGAGGTTCTCGATCCCCATAATCTCGAGGGTCGGGACAATCCAGTCCACGGTCTTTCTCGGAAGGCTCACGTAGAGGCCGACGACGTTCTCGATCATCAGGGTGATCGTCGAAAGCGCGACAAAGGAGAGGAGCTTTCTCCTCGGCCACTCTTTTTTTCCGTGCCAGTGGGCGGGGCCGTCCTTCATCGGCATGTACGCCTCCCAGACATCCCCGCGCTCCTTGCCCTCGGGGTGAAGCGTGTCGAGCATGTAGTAGAGGTGGCGGATCGATGCCTCCCGGGCGAGCTCGTATTTGCCGTACTTCTCCAGCCCTTTTATCACCATAAAGGTAAAGGGCGGGAGCACCGAGCCCCGGAAACCGTTGCCTTTCTCGCTGAAGGACTCCTCGTCCGCGGCAACCGTGGGAAAGGGGTTTTCGGTGCCGAAGGTTTCGGGATTTTTGAGATGACCGATGAGATGATCGATCTTTGCTTCGTTCGGGAGCTCCGCGAGAATCGGCCAGAAGCCGGCGATTGTCTTTACGCCGAGCTGCTTCTCCTCGCTGTCGAGGTCGAAGTAAAAGCCCGCCTCCTCATTCCACATCAGATTGTTGATCCGGCTCTTTAAAGAGAAGTACTGCCGCTTGTAGCGGAAGCTTATCTCCTTGTCGTTGAGGATATCGCCGAGCTCCGCCATGTAGAGGGCGTTGATCGCCTGCTGGGTGTTGAAGTCCACGAAGTAACGCCCCGACTCCCTCGGGGAGTTGGTCATGGTGGTCGCCGAGAGGGGGACGGCGTAGAGGCCGTTTTCGTCCTTGAAGGTCTCCTCGAGCCAGAGGAAGTACTTCTCGAGGATCGGCATGACCTCTTTGATACGCTTTTTGTTGCCGATTTTGTGGTAGAGGTTGTACTCCGCCCAGGCGAACAGGGGTGGCGCTACTCCCTCGGGGTTATCCTTTGAGAACAGCGGCTCCCCCGTCTCCAGGGAGTACTCTCCACGGATCGCGCCGGTTTCCTCCTGCTTCTCGTAAAAATTGTCGAGCTGCGGCGCCACCGGATAGATCCGGTTGCTGTACACGAGAAAAAAGGTTGAGAAGATCGACTCGAACTGGTTGATTTTTGTCGCATCGGGGTCAGCAAAAAAGCGCTGCTGCAGCCCGTTCCTGTCGCTGCCCTTGTGCCAGTAGTCCTGGATCCACGCCCAGGTCTGGTCGTAGATATCGACAAAGTCCTGATCGTAGAAATGTATGGCGGGAAACTCGCTCTTAACCAACGGTAACCTCAATCACAAATATAGGAAGCGGTGGTCGCAAAGGTGAACAGTTCGCGGCAGATGCTCTGCATGTTGAGTAATCGGTTGCCTCTGCGAAGTAAATGAGAAAAGTATCCTAGGTTGTGGATGAAGTCAAATGACCCGCGCCGCGCCCCCGGCTCGCCTCGGGGGCGGCGGCCTCGTTCCCGCCCCGCCCCGGCCCGCTCCGGGGGACGCGTTTTGTCTTTTGCCCAACTGGTGGGTACTGTCCTCCACCCTGGGGATAAAAGCAGCCTAAGCCGTGCAGTAGGCTG
>JBKHDM010000093.1:0-9297 GCA_046541355.1 Spirochaetaceae bacterium | reverse complement strand
CGCCCCGGCCGGCGCGGGCTATCGCACCTCGACAAGCCGGATATCGAAGACGAGAAAGGCGTTCGGCGGAATCACCCCTCCCGCTCCCCTCGACCCGTAGCCGAGCTCCGGAGGGATGATGACGGTGCGCTCCTCCCCGACCTGCATATCCGCGACGATCAGATCCCAGCCTCGAATAACCCGTCCCATACCGACCTGGAAGGAAAACGATCCCCGACCGTCGGTGGTGTCAAAGACGCGGCCGTCGAGGAACGTTCCGGTGTACTCGACCACAGCCGTATCCCCCCGGGAGGGAGACTCCCCCCGCCCTCGGCGCCGGACAATGTAGCGCAAGCCGTCGGAGCGCTCCCGCGCCTCGGGCCACTGCTCCTCGATCCTGCGGAGCGTCGCAAGGCGCTCCTCTCGCGCCGCCCGCTCTCCCCGCCTGGCGGTTTCTTCCTGGAGCTCCTCGAACCGGCTCTGAGAGACCTCGAACGACCGGGCGGCGGAGCCGACCCGGAGGATCTCTACCTCCTCGATACGATCTCCCTGACGGATCGAGTCGACCACCCGCTGCCCTGTTACGACGTAGCCGAACACGGCGTGGCGGCCGTCGAGCCACGGTGTGGGCACGTGGGTTATAAAGAACTGGCTCCCATTGGTATTGGGACCGGAGTTCGCCATGGAGAGGGTCCCCGGCCGGTCGTGTCGCAGGCCGGGGTCGATCTCGTCGGGGAACTGATAGCCCGGCCCGCCGGTTCCGTTGCCCCGGGGATCGCCGCCCTGGATCATGAAATCCTCGATCACCCGGTGAAAGGTGAGCCCGTCGTAAAAGGGCGTCCCCTCGCCCCGGCCGCTCTCGAACCTCCCTTCGGCGAGGCCGACAAAGTTCATCACCGTCATCGGTGTGCGCTGATAGGTGAGTTCGACGATAATCTCCCCCCGGTTCGTGTCGATCCGGGCGTAGAGACCGGGGTCGAGATCCTCCGACTGGGCCGAAAGGGGCACTGCCGCCGCCGCCGCGAGGAGCAGCAGGGAGAGTAGAACCTTCACACGCTTCATGCCTCTATCCTCCTGGAAATGGAGCGTACCATAATGACGCCTTCAATGGATTCGATTCGCTCGACCGCCCGCTCGGAGGCCCTGGTATCGATGTCGATAATGTTGTAGGCGATCTCCCCGCGGTGACGGTTGAGGAGGTCGGCGATGTTGATCGCTTCCTCCGCGAGGATCGAGGCGATCTGGCCGACCATGTTGGGAATGTTGCGGTTTGCCACGACGAGACGGTAGTCGCAGGTCATCTCCATGTGGCAGTCCGGAAAGTTTACGCTGTTTCGGATGTTGCCGTGTTCGAGATAGTCGATGAGCTGACCCGCCGCCATCACCGCGCAGTTCTCCTCCGCCTCCGGGGTGGAGGCTCCGAGATGGGGGACGCAGAGGATCTCATCCCGACCGAGGAGCTCCGCCTCGGGAAAGTCGGTAACGTAGGCCGACAGCCTTCCCGCCTCGATCGCATCGACCACGGCTCGGTTCTCCACCAGGGGGCCCCGGGCGAAGTTGAGCAGGCGCGCTCCTCTTTTCACCTTCGCGAACTCCTCGGCGCCGAGAAACCCCCGGGTGTTCTCGTTGAGGGGAACGTGGATGGAGATGTAATCGCAGCTGGAAAGAAGGGTCTCGAGGTTGCGGGCGCGTTCGACGCCCCGGTGGAGTCCCCAGGCGGACTCCACGGATATAAACGGATCGAAGCCCGCCACCTCCATGTCGAGGCTTACCGCGGCGTTGGCTACCATCACTCCGATCGCGCCGAGACCGATAACGCCTAGCCGTTTTCCGGCGATTTCCGGTCCCGCGAACCGCTTTTTTTCTCCCTCCACGAGACGGGAGACCTCCCTCTCCTCCGGAGAGATCGATTGCGTCCAGCTCAGGCCGTGGTGGATCTTCCTCGAGGAGAGAAGAAGCGCGGCGATGACGAGCTCCTTGACACTGTTGGCGTTTGCTCCGGGGGTATTGAACACCACGATACCGCGGTCGGTGCAGCGATCCACGGGGATGTTGTTGACACCCGCGCCGGCCCGGGCGATAGCTTTGAGATTAGGGGAGAAGGACGCCTCGTGGAGGTTTGCGCTTCTCACAAGGATGCCGTCGGGGTCTCCTGCCTCGTTGTCGATGGAAATCCCCCCCTCCCGGAGGAGGTTCATACCGCGGTCGGCAATGGTGTTGAGGGTCTTTACAATGTACATCGGGTACGCTCCAGCCCTGGTTTTCTGGCTTCGGTCAGCCGCGGGAGTCAGGCCACAACATACAGAAAGCGGTCTGCTATTTCAATTGAACGGGCCCTTCAGTATACTCTGCCCCCCATGGAACTCTCTCGATTCGGCGAAAAATTCACTGCCCACAGCGGCATTCTCTCCCTGATGGATGACCTCGGCAAAGCGATGGCCGGGAGCGAAAAGAAGTACATGCTCGGCGGCGGCAACCCCGCCCGGATACCGGAGATGAGCGCGGTCTGGCGCCGGAGGATGGCGGAGATTCTCGAGGAGGGGGACGAGTTCGAGCGGATGGTGGCGAACTACGACACCCCCGCCGGGAGGCCCTCCTTTCTCGCTGCCACCGCCGAGATGTTCCAGGATGAGTTCGGCTGGCGGGTGACGGAAAAAAACATCGTCGTCACCAACGGGAGTCAGAGCGGCTTTTTTCTCCTCCTCAACATGCTCGCGGGTGAGGACAGCCGCGGCGGGCGTCGTAAGGTGCTCTTTCCCCTCCTGCCGGAGTACATCGGCTACGCGGACCAGAGCCTCGACCCCCGGGATTTCGTCGCTCTCAAACCGCGGATCGAGACGATCGATGAGCACACTCACAAGTACCACATCGACTTCGACGTCCTCGAGGAAACCTTGAGAAGGGACCCGGAAATCGCGGCGATCTGCGTATCGAGGCCGACCAATCCGAGCGGTAACGTTCTCACGGACCCGGAGATCTACCGCCTCGACGAGCTCGCCCGGGAACGGGAGATTCCGCTGTTGCTCGACAACGCCTACGGCACCCCCTTTCCCGACCTGATCTTTCAGGATGTCACGCCGATCTGGAACGAAAACACCGTCGTGGCGATGAGCCTCTCGAAGATCGGTCTTCCCGGGGTCCGCACCGGGATCATGGTTGCCCCGGAGGAGATAGCCTCCGCGGTGGCCGCGGGAAACGCGGTTCTGAGCCTCGCCAACGGCGCCACAGGGCAGGTTCTCGTTGAACCCCTGGTGCGAAGCCGGGAGTTGCTGAAACTGAGCCGGGAGGTCATCAGGCCCTTCTACCAGAACAAGTCCCGTGACGCCCAGGAGTGGGTCCGCCGTTATTTTGGCGAGAGCGTCCCGTACTCTCTTCACAGGAGCGAGGGGTCGCTGTTTCTCTGGCTCTGGTTCAAGGATCTCCCGATCACCACCCGGCAGCTCTATCAGCGCCTCAAGGAGCGAAACGTCATCGTTGTCCCCGGGGAGTACTTCTTTTTCGGAACTGACGAGGAGTGGATTCACAGAGACCAGTGTATCCGGATAAATTACTCCCAGGCCTCCGAGGACGTGGAGCGAGGTATCGCTCTCATAGCGGAGGAGACCCGGGCTCTCTAAACGGTCGCCGGACCGTGCCGTTGACATTGACCGTTTTTGATACGGCGACCTACATTGAAGGTAGTGAGTATCGCCCTCCACGGCCCCGCCTTCGTCACAGGAGGTTCCAGCGGTCTCGGCTATGCTCTCGCTGCGGAGCTTTTGGGATCAGGGGTCACAACAGTTCTCTTTTCTCGAAATCGCGACCGCCTCGAGGCGAGCAGGGCTCGGCTTGCACAGACCCCTGGGTCAACAGGCGCTCTCCCGGGGGAGGTTTCCGTCGAGACGATGGATGTCGCCTCGCCGCAGAGCGTAGCCGACGCTTTTGCCCGGGCGAGGGAGCGAGTCGGAGCGCCCCGGACTCTCATCCACTCCGCGGGGGTCGCCGACTGTGACTACTTTGAACAACTCGACCTGGAGCGATTCCGTACCCTCCTCGAGACCAACCTCACCGGGAGCTGGAACGTCCTGCAGCAGGCGGTTGCGATGATGCGATCACAGGTCGAGCGACCGTGCCACATCCTCGCGGTCTGCTCCCAGGCGGGGCTGATGCCCGTGTTCGGTTACACCGCCTACGGGGCGACCAAGTATGGCCTCCAGGGGCTCGCCCTCGCTCTTCGGCAGGAGCTGCATCGGGAGGGGATCTACCTGAGTCTCCTCGCACCTCCGGACCTCGACACCCCTCAGCTCGCCGCCGAAAACCGTACCAAACCGCCTGAGACCAGAGCGCTCTCCTCCCGAAAGCCCCTCGACCCGGCGGCCGTGGCGCGCTACGCCCTGCCTCGGCTCGCCCGGGGAAAAGCACTCATCCTGCCGAGCCTGCAATCCCGCCTCGAGCTCACCGCCTACAGATTCGCTCCCGGACTTAGTGAGCGTTTAATCCTTCACATGATAAAAGGAGCAGAACGTGCCGAGAAAGAGCATACTCGATAAGTGCTACAGCTTCACCGAAGCGGAGACCGCCCGCCGTGAGGGGTGGTACCCGTACTTCCGACCGGTCTCCACTACCCACGGGACCCGGGTCTGGATTGACGGGAAGGAGTACATCATGGCCGGTAGCAACAACTACCTCGGCCTCGCCTACGACCCGAGGCTCCGAGATGCCGCAAAGCGGGCGATCGACGAGCACGGAACCAGCTGCTCCGGCTCCCGATTCATGAACGGCACCCTCTCCCTCCATGAGGAGCTCGAAGAGCGACTGGCGGACTACGTCGGAGCCGAGTGGGCCGTCGCTTTCACGACCGGGTATCAGACCAACCTCGGTGCGATCTCCGCGCTCCTGGAGCGAAACGCGCACATCGTGAGCGACAAGTACAACCACGCCTCCATCATGGACGGTGTTTTTCTTGCCGACGGTTTCCACCGTGAGGTAAAAATTCACCGCTACAAGCACGCCGACATGGAGGACCTCGAGAACAAGCTGAGACGGATCCCCGAAGATGAGCCGAAACTCATAGTCACCGACGGTGTCTTTTCCATGGAGGGCGATGTCGCCAGGTACCCGGAGATCGCCGACCTCGGCGAGCGCTACGGAGCACCGGTCTACCTCGACGAGGCTCACGCTATCGGCGTTGTCGGGTCCACCGGTCGGGGTACCCCGGAGCACTGGCGGGACCGGGGTGTGGATATAGGCGTGCCTGCGGTGACCATGTGCACCTTCTCCAAATCCTTCGGTTCAGTCGGGGGCTTCGTGGCCGGGGAAAAGCCGGTTGTCGACTATATTCAGCACCACGCCCGGTCCCTCATTTTCTCGGCAAGTATGGCGCCACCCCAGGTGGCCGCGGTGCTTGCCGCCCTCGACATCATGGAGTCCGAGCCGTGGCGGGCGACGCGGATGCAGGAGATAACAAAGAAGATGATCGGCGGATTCCGGGAGCTCGGCTTCAACGTCGGGGTCTCGGAGACCCCGATCATACCTCTGATCATCGGGGATGACGAGAAGACCTTCAGGTTCTGGCAGGCGATGTTCGATGCCGGGGTTTATACTAACCCGGTTATCTCTCCGGCGGTTCCCCCGAACCGGGCGCTGATCCGTACCTCTTTTATGGCGATACACTCCGACGAGGAGCTCGACCGGGTTCTCGAGGTCGCCGGCGAGGCGGGTAGAACAACCGGCGTCATCGAAGGCGCCCCGGCGGCGGTATAACGGCAGCTTCCCTGCCGCCGACAACCGGGAGATGGGCGAGGGCCCCGGGCGTGGAAGGCGGGGTGGAGCCGACCAAGGAGTTTTACGTGGACGACCCTGAGGCAAGGTTTACCTTTTCCAACCTGCCGACAGGAAACAACGAATCGATGCAGGAACCTCTCCATTACAGCTGTGCCGCCGGGCTGAACGTGGAAGCGCTTCTCTCAACGCTTCTCGACTCGACCCGCGGGGGTGTCATGCTCTGGGATGAGGAGGGACCGCTTCTGCTGGCAAACCGGCGGGCGGGGGAGCTGCTCGGATACTCGCAAACCTCCGAGCTCGAGGAGCTCAACTGCTGGACCCTCGATAGCTGGGAGCGTCACGGGATCCTCCCGGCGGCGCGGCGGGTCCTCGCCGGGGAGGCGAGGAAGGAAGAGCTCCTCATCCCCGCCGGGACCGCTCAGCTTGGAAGCGTCCTCTGGCTCGCAATCGAGATTGTATCGGTCGCCTACGCTGAGGGTAAGGTCGGCCTGCTGACGCTTATTAATGACCGAACCGAGGAGAAGGAGGCGAAGGCTATCCTGGACAACGTAACGCAGCACATCGACGAGGTTGTCTGGGTAAGAAGCCGGGAGCGTACGCTCTATGTGAGTCCCGGCTACCAGCGGATCTGGCAGCGGACACCAGACAGCCTCTACGAGAACCCCGACTCCTTTGTCGAGAGCATCCACCCTGAGGATCGGGAGGCGTTACTCGGCGGCCTCGGAGAGGGCAACTTCGAGGGAACCTACCGTATTCTTCGTCCCGACGGGTCGAGCCGATCGATCCGGGCGCGGCACTCCCTGATCCCCGGGGAAGGCGTCGGGGGTGAGCGTTACGTCGGTGTCGCCAGGGATGTAACCGAGGAGACCGGGCGCTCCCCGGAGGGGGAGCTGAAGGAGCGGTTGCTCAGCGCCGCCGCGGCAGCGACGGCTGAGCTGCTGGTGGCGAAGGAGCTGAACATCGGTGTCCAGCGCGGTCTGACGCTCCTCGGTGAGGCGACCGGGGTGGACCGGGTCTACCTCTTCGAAAACAGCTACGACGAGCAAGGCAACGGCTACTGCAGTCAGCGGTTTGAGTGGAACTCCGGGGCTAAGGAGCCTCAGATCGACAATCGCGACCTCCAGGACCTGCCCTTTGCCGAGATACCCGAGTTGATCGATGCGATCCGCACGAACGACGCCTTTATCGCGAAGGTCCCGGAGCTTTCCATCGGGCCTCTGAGGCAGCTTCTGGAGGCGCAGGAGATACGTTCAATCCTCATTCTGCCGATTTTTGTCAGGGGTCGCTTCTCCGCCTTTGTCGGCTTCGATG
This sequence comes from Spirochaetaceae bacterium, assembly GCA_046541355.1. Taxonomy (GTDB): domain Bacteria; phylum Spirochaetota; class Spirochaetia; order DSM-27196; family Alkalispirochaetaceae; genus CAYZHV01. Next base: position 2,244 of record JBKHDM010000093.1, on the reverse strand, counting down.
ACTGTCACCGCCTTCGGGAGTGGGTGGAGGCGGAGTATGCGATTCTCAAGACCTTTGCCGCCTCTCTGACCGCGGCAATGGAGAAGGCGCAAATCGAACGGGATCTTGCGGTAGCGCGGGATGCGGCGGAGAGCGCGAACAGGGCAAAGAGTCAGTTTCTCGCCAACATGAGCCACGAGCTTCGAACTCCTCTCACCGCGATTATCGGCATATCCCAGTTGCTTGGCCGGGACCTCTCGGGCCAGGTTTCGGCGAAAGCGCGGGAGGGGCTGGAACTGATACGGGAGAGCGGGGATCGGCTGCTTTCTCTGACCAACGAGATACTCGATCTCTCCCGGATCGAGGCGGGCCACCTCGGCCTCGAGCAGAAGCCCTTCTCACTCTCCGCTCTTCTGCGAGGTACCACGCCCCTGGTGGAGACCCTCAAGACCCGCTACGCCTCGAAGGCGGAGTATGAGATCTCTTGGCCGGAGGATATGGCCGATTTTTTCCTCGGGGACAAGGGACGGATCAACCAGATAATCACCAATCTTCTCAGTAACGCCCTCAAGGTTACACCCGTCGGGTCGGTGCGGTTGACGCTCCAGCGATCAGACGGGGCGCTTCTCTTTCGAGTCTCTGATACCGGACGGGGCATTCCCCGGGAGGCGCTGCCCTCCCTTTTCTCGAGTTTCTCCCAGGTCGATTCGAGCGACCGACGGGAGTCCGGCGGGGCGGGCCTCGGCCTCGCCCTCTCAAAACAGCTCGCCCGACTGATGGACGGCGATATCACCATCTCGAGCGTCGAAGGCTCAGGTACAACCGTGGAGCTGCGCCTCCCGTGTCCCGAGATCGGGAGAGACTCCTTTCAGACGGAGTCTGTCGGGCAGAGGTATCGCCCCCCTCTCGCCCAGCAAACCGCCGCTACTATCCTTGTCGCCGACGATGATCCGGCGAGCCGTCAGACCTTCGAGCTGCTCCTGAGCGAGGCAGGCTACGGGGTAATCTTTGCAGAGGGAGGTCGGCAGGCAGTGGAGCGATGCCGTCGTGACCGGCCGGATCTGGTTCTCATGGATATATCGATGCCGGATCTCGACGGGATCTCCGCGAGGGAGGAGATCGTCCGCTTCGCCCCGCAGCTGCCGGTGATCGCCGTCACAGCGCACGCGATGAAGGAAGAGGAGGCGATCATCGCGGGAGCTGGATTTGCAGATCACCTGCAGAAACCCGTTGATCTCGATATACTCCTCGACCGGATCGGGGCGCACCTTTCGGTAAGAGGAGGCAGTTAAGTGGCAACCATCCTCGTGGTGGACGACGAATACGCCAATCGTTATCTCCTCAAACACACCTTGCAGGAACACAAGATCATCCCTGTCAAGAATGCCGAGGAGATGTGGGATTATCTCGAGAGGCCCGAGGCGCTGCCGGACCTTATCCTGCTCGACGTTATGATGCCCCGGGAGAGTGGTTTTGACGCTGCCCGGAGACTCGCCGACCACGAAACCTATCGGAAGATCCCGATTATCTTTCTCAGCGCGAAGGTTGCCGCTGAGGACGTGGCGGAGGGGTTGGAGATAGGTGGACGGGATTATGTGCGCAAACCCTTTGAAGAGCCGGAGCTCAGGGCGCGGATTAACAGCGCCTTGCGGACCACATCCGAGCGGGAATCGCTCCGTCATGGAGCGACGACTGACCGACTTACCGGTGCGAGTCGCAGAGAGGCTTTTCTCGACAACGCGCAGATGCGTTTTCAGTTTGCCCGGCGCAAGGGTAAGCCCTTCTCCTTCGCCTTCATCGATCTCGACGATTTCAAGAACATCAACGACAAATGCGGCCACCAGGTGGGGGATGCGGTGCTTACCCACGCCGGCACCAGCGTGCTTGCAGAAATGCGGGAGTACGACCTTTTCGGCCGTTACGGCGGGGATGAGTTCGCTGTCGCTCTCCTCGAAGAGGAAAAGAAGGGCGCGTTGGTACTGCTCGAGCGAATACGAAAGCGTCTCGAGGGCAGCGGTGTCGCCGCCGGGGATGGGGAGATTACCGTCACCGTGAGTATCGGCGTAGCGGAACTCGAGGAAATCGGCGAGGAGAGCGGTCTCGAAGATCTCATCTCCCTCGCCGACCGCCGACTCTATCGCGCCAAGGAGCTCGGAAAAAACCGCGTCTGCGCCGACTGAGTGGGATAGTTGCGCCCGCTCTCCGCCGCCGCGGCGGCGGCCTGGTTAGCGGCGGCGGCCTGGTTAGCGGCGGCGGCCTGGTTAG
>JBKHDM010000092.1:0-9353 GCA_046541355.1 Spirochaetaceae bacterium | reverse complement strand
TTCGCGGCGCTGTTCGACGACCCGAACCTCCTCGTCGGCCTGTTGGAGACCAACGGGACGGTACTCGACGTGAACGAGACCGCGATGGCGTACGTCGGTGCCGACCGCGACACCGTGATCGGCGAGTCGTTCTGGACGACACCGTGGTGGGAAGCGGAGATGCGCCCGGTCATCAGGGGGAAGATCGAACAGGCGGCGACGGGGGAGTACGTCGAGTACGAAGCGAGTCTGACGGCGCCGGACGGCGTTCGCTACAGCGTCGTTGGCGTCGTTCGTCCCGTGGTGGACGAGCAGGGCGACGTGGAGTCGCTCATCGTCTCCGCTCGCGACGTCACCGACCGGGACCAACCCGAGTCACCGCGGTGAGGTCACGGTCGGCGTGCAGTACCCGGAGTGACCGACATTATCATATCCGTCGGTCACGCAGTTCCGGGCGATGAAACTCGACGAGTACGTCGACCTCGAGCGCAACGAGCGGGCGGAGCGTCGGCGGCTCCTTGAGCCACGGCCACCAGCAGATCGTGCTCTCCGACACGATCCCGAGGCGAGTGAGGGAGAACGGCGCCTTTCTGAAGGGGCGGGGTGAGCCGTTTTCCCGGATGATGCTCCGGGAGACTCCGGCCGAGCTTGTCGTCGAAAGACTCGACGGGGGTACACTCGTCGTTCCCTACTACATGCGTCGCCCCTACGACACCCTCTATCTCCTCCACAACAGTCAACCTGCCCTGCTCAGCGAGCTCTCCCGGAGTGACCTCTCCGCCCTTGCAGAGGGGTTTGCCCGGGGGATGGAGCTTATGAGGCGGGTCCTTGCGGCGCTCGGCAGAGAGGTCGCCTACAACGTGCTTCTCCATACCGGGGCCGGGGCGGGGATCTACCTCGAGTTTCTCCCGTGGACCCAGGAGAACGGCGGGTTCGAGCAGCTAGGCCTCAGCGCCTGTCAGGGAGTGCCGGCGGAGGCGGCGCGGCAGCTGCGGCAGCTGCGCTGAGTTGCGCCGTACTCACTCACGGCAAAATCGAAGCTGTTGTCGGGGTAGGGGAACTCCTCGGCGATCCGGTGGGTAAGGGTAAGGCAGACGCCGTGTTCCGCCATGAGGCGGTGGGCGGTTTCGAGCTGCTTTTCCGAGTTGTCGATTCCGGAAACCTCAGCGCCTCGACGCGCCATCCACGCCGAGACGTAAGCGGTGCCGCAGCCGAGCTCTACGGCTCGCATTCCCCTCATATCCTCAGGCAGCAGTTGTAGCTGCGACTCCGGTAACCCCCAGATCCCCCGGCTCGGCGTCTGCTGTCGCCACGATTGCGCTCCGGAGGCGACCCACTCCTGCCGAGCGGAGGGTAGTGACCCGGGAGGGTCAGCAGCGAAGGGCGTGGAGCGCCCAGTCGCGCATTACCGCGACGCCCTCTTCGAGGAGATCAAAACCAGCGTCACCGATGCACCAGTCGAGGAACACGCCTCGGGTAGTACGGTTAAACAGCTCCGTCAGCCGCTCCGCGTCGAGATCGCGACGGAACTCCCCCGCCTCCTGCCCCTCTGCGATAATGGCGCGGATTATCTTGTGCCACTGCCGATCCTTGTTGGTTATGACCTTCTTCGATCCCGACTCGAGGGTCTGATTCGAGTAGAGGATCTTGAGTTTCGCGTTTCCTACGGTATCCCGGACGTAGCGCATCTGCGCCCGGGTAAAGGCGAGAAGCTTCTCTTCCGCGCTCTTGTACCGGGGAAGGTTCCGGCGCGAATACTCCTCGTAGTACTTGTCGATGAGCCAGAACTCGGCGACGATGAGGTCGCTTTTGGTGTCAAAGTGGGTGTAGAAGCTCCCCTTCGCCACGCCGGCGAGCCGGGTGATCTCCGCGACGCTTACCGAGTCGAAGCCCTTCTTCTCAAAGAGCTCCAGCCCGCTTTTGAGGATCGCTTTGCGCGTCTCGGCGGCCCGTTTGCCTCGGCGAGTCTGTGGGTTGGGTGGTACTGTGCTTCCGGGCACCTCCGGCACGTAACTACTCTCCCTGAAAAATTACCCCCGGGTTCAAAACATTGGCGGGATCGAGGGCCTTCTTGATGGTATACATAGCAGCATACTCCTCCCGGGATAGAGCGTCAACGAGGTCTCCTGTCCGCTTTCTGCCGATTCCGTGCTCACCACTGATGGTGCCCCCGAGGCGTAACACCTCGCCGTAAAGCTCTTTCAGTAGCGATTTGACAACCGTGTCCCACTCCTCAGGCGCCATCGACTCCGCCTTCATCGGCGTTACATGGAAGTTGCCGTCCCCGGCGTGACCGAAGACCGCCACGGGCACCTCATATTTGGAGCGAAGCCCGTCAACAAAAGCCACCAGTTGCGGAACAGAGGCTGGGGGAACGACTACGTCCTCGAGGGAGTGGTGGGCTCCGGCGGTCCGCTTAACCCACCAGGCGATCTGTTTGCGCAGCCGCCAGGCGTCCTCCACCGTCGCCTCATCCATCCCGGCGGTGTCGATGGTACCGCCCCGGCGACGTACCAGCTCCTTTGCCCCCTCGAGGAGGCGGGTGATACCGTCCTCCGTCGCCCCGTCGAACTCGACGAGAAGAAACGCCTCGGCGCCGTCGGGCAGCTTGGAACGTTTGCCGGCGGGGAGGCTCTCGTTTGTCCTCCGGGCGGTCTCACCGTCTATAAACTCCACCGCCGAGGGGCCGTCACTGAGACTGCTCTTGAGCTCGGCGATGCAGAGGGTTGCGCTGCGGGTCTCCTCGAAGGCTGCAAAGAGGACGCACCGCTCCCGGGGACGAGGGATAACCCGTATCACCAGGCGGGTGAGTAGTCCGAGGGTGCCCTCGGAGCCGACCACGAGCTGAAGGAGGTTGTAGCCGGTTACGTCCTTTAGTCGCTTGCCCCCGAGATTCAGGATCTCTCCGGTGGGGGTGACGACCTGCGCCCCGAGGACGTAGGTAGAGGTGGTGCCGTACTTGACGGCTCGTCCCCCGCCTGCGTTCTCCGCGACGTTTCCGCCGACGTAGCAGATATCCTCGCTCATCGGATAGCCGGCAAAGAATAAATTGTGCGGTTTGAGAGCTTCATCGAGGGCGTTTGTAACCACCCCGGGCTCGACCACCACCATCAGGTTCTCGGTGTCGATCTCGAGGATCCTGTTCATTTTTTCGAAGCTGCAGACAACTCCCCCCTCGACGGGTACTGCGGCTCCCGCAAGACCGCTACCGGCACCCCGGGGTGTGACCGGGGTGCCCGTGCGGTTGGCCCACTTCATGAGCGCGGCGACCTGAGCTGTCTCGGTCGGGAAGACAACTGCTCCGGGTGTTCTCCGGTACCGGTCATCCCCGACCTGATCAATGGCGTAGCGCTGGGCCTTCTTCTGCTCACCCTCGGTGAGCTCCGCGGTCACAAGGCAGTTGCCACCGAATATCTCTTTCAGTTCGCCAAAGTCACTCATTGTCACGCTCCTTAGTGGGCCTGAAATAGTACTGTTACTCACTCACCATATCAAAAACTTTGCCGGGGTTCATTATGTTGTTCGGGTCCCAGGCGCGCTTGATGCCCTCCATGAGCTTGAGCTCCACAGGGTTGATCACCTCTTTGAGGTAGTTCTTGCGCTTGATGCCGATACCGTGCTCGCCGCTGATCTTACCGCCGAGCTTGGTGGTGATCTCGTACATCTCCCTCAGACACGCCGCCTCGTTCCTGTGCCACGTCTCCATGTCCATCTCCGGGTCCTTGACCAGGGTCGCGTGGAGGTTACCGTCGCCGGCGTGGCCGTAGCAGGGGATCTGCATACCGTACTTCTTGCTCAGCCGCTGGAGCTCCGGAATGATCTCCGGGATACTTGCCGGGGGAACAACGATGTCCTCGAGACTCTGGATTGGGCTGAAGACCTTGAACGCCTCGGCGATGTTTCGACGGACGCTCCAGATTCGCTCCTTGGTCGTCGTATCCTCCGCCACGTAGACCTCGATCGCCCCGTGATCCCAGTCGTTGACGCCGTGCTCCTCGCACAGCTCGCCGATGGCGATCAGCTCCGACTCCACCTGCTCCGGATTGGTGCCGTCCACCTCGATAAGCAGCATTGCGCCGCAATCCTCGTAGGGGAGGCTCTCATTGAGATATTTGCAGCTCGTCTGTACCGAGAGCTGGTCCATAAACTCGATGCTCGTGGGGGTTATACCCTTGCTCATGATCCTCGGGACGACATCGATCGCCTCCCTGGCGGTCTTGAAAAGAACCAGGAGGTCCGAGCTCGTGTTGGGCAGCCCTACGAGCTTGATAATCGCCTTTGTGACGATACCGAGGGTGCCCTCGGAGCCGATGAGCAGCTGCTTGAGATCGTAGCCGGAAACATCCTTTGAAAGCTTGCCTCCGAGCCAGAGCACCTCTCCGGTGGGAGTGACAACCTCGAGGCCCTGGACGTAGCGTCCGGTAACACCGTATTTGACCGCCTTACCACCCCCGGCGTTCTCGGCGATGTTGCCGCCGATGTAGCAGGACTGGAGGCTCATCGGGTAACCGGCGAAGAAGAGCTTCTTCTCCTGTACCATCTGAGCGAGGTCGTTGGTCACCATGCCCGCCTCGACGACGATAACCATGTTCTCAACGTCGAGCTCGATCATCTTGTTCATCTTTTCGACGGAAATGACGATGCCGCCGAAGGTGGGGATCGCTCCCCCCGAGAGGCCGGAGCCTGCGCCTCGGGGCGTGATCGGAATCCGCTCCCGGTTCGCGAGCTTGACGATTGCCGCGATCTGCTCGGTGGTAGTCGGCAGGATCACCACCTCCGGCATGTGGCCGTACTCCTCGGCGTTCGTCTCATCGTGGGAGTACGCTTCGATTTTCTCCTCGTCGACGATAACCGAGCGCTCGCCGACGATCGCCTTGAGCTCTCCGAGGATCTCCGGGGTTACCGGGTTATATTTGTAGAGGTCTGTTGCCTTGTCTCTCATTTCGAGGTCTCCTTAAGCCGTTCGTCGAGGCGGCGCTGAAACTCCGGGAGGATCTGAAAGAGGTCCCCCACTATACCGAAGTCCGCCACCTTGTGAAGGTTTGCATCCGGATCGTTATTGATGGAAACGATCGTTTCGCTTGTCTTGATTCCCGCCAGATGCTGGATCGAACCGGAGATGCCGGCGCCGATGTAGAGCTTTGGCGAGATCGTCTTGCCGCTGAGGCCGATCTGGTGCGGGTAACCGATCCAGCCACGGTCCACCGCGTCCCGGCTCGCGCCGACCACGCCGTCCATCTTCCTGGCCAGATCCTCGAGCATCTTGAAGCTGTCGGCCTTCTTCATCCCCTTGCCGCCGGCAACGACAAAGTCAGCCTCTTCGATATTTACGAACTCCTCCGCGTCGGTTCGGTACCCGGAGACCTTGGTCCGCGAGTCGATCCACTTCTCCTCCACCGGCACCTCGACGATCTTGCCGTCACGGTCTGGGTCGATCGGCAGTGGTCGGCTCGACTTGGGACGGACCGTCGCCATCTGCGGCCGGTGGTCCGGGGTCTTGATGGTGGCCATGATGTTTCCGCCGATAGCCGGCCGGGTCTGCAGCAGGTTGTTTGTGCCCTCCTCGATGGCGAGCTCCGTGCAGTCCGCGGTGAGGCCGGTGTTTACCTTTATCGCCACGTACGGCATCAGGGAGCGACCGCTCGATGTGGCCGCGGCGAGTATGATTACCGGCCCGTAGGTTTCTATAAGGCTCGAGAGAACGTTAGCGTAGGTCTCGAGAACGAAGTTTGCCAGTCTCGGGTCCTGGATCGAGTAGACTTCGTCGGCTCCACGTTGTACGAGCTCCTGCATCGCCTCTTCGGTAACACCGTCCCCGATGAGTACCGAGGCGAGCTTCGTCTCCAGCTTGTCCGCCAGTTTCCGACCACGGCTGAGAAGCTCGAAGGAGACGCCCTTCAGCTTTCCGTTTGCTTGTTCTGCAATTGTCCAGACAAAACTCATCTATCTGCTCCTTTACACCAGTTCTTTCTCGATGAGGAACTTCATCAGCTCGTCAACGGCCTTGGTAATGCCCTCATCGTCGGTGGCGTGGACGATCTTGCCGCCCCTGGTCACTTTCGGGGTCTCGATCTTAACCACCTTGGTTGGGGAGCCTTTCAGACCTAAAGAGGCAGGGTCGAGCTCCATGTTCTCAGTGCTGTACACAGGGATCTCCTGTGTCTTGGAACGCTTCTTTCCCCGGAGGGTTGGAAGGCGCGGCGCGGCAATCTCCTTTACCGTTGTGATCAGTGCCGGCAAGGGGAGTTCGAGGAGCTGGTAGCCCTCCTCCACAAGGCGTTCGACATTGATCTTTTTCTCGGTGATCTTGTCGATCTTGGCGACGTAGGTGGCGCAGGGAAGGTCGAGCCACGCTGCGATCCCGGGGCCGACCTGGGCGGTGTCACCGTCGGTCGCCCGCTCCCCGGCGATTACAAGGTCGACTTCGCCGATCTTCTTGATCGCCTCGGCGAGGGTGTAGGATGTAGCCCAGGTGTCGGCGCCGCCGAACTTGCGGTCCGAGACCAGGATCGCCTCGTCACAGCCCATGGCGATCGCCTGCTTGATCGCCTTCTCCGCCTGGGGCGGACCCATCGTTATTGCGATAACCGTCGCTCCCAGGGATTCCTGGAGCTGGAGTGCCGCTTCGAGTGAGTAGAGGTCGAGGGGGTTGATTACCGACTCGACACCGGCGCGGAGCATAGTGCCCGTCTCCGGATCCATCTTAACATTGCTGGTCTCGGGGACCTGCTTTATCGGAACTACGATCTTCAAGATCTACCTCCTAATGGTTTCCTTGAGTTCAAAATCGGACGCCACCGATGGTGGCGTCCGGGGAGTTCTGGGATTGGTCAGAACAGGCCGGGTACAATCACGTAGACGGCGAGCATGCCGATGATGCCGACTACCAGAGAGTAGACCGCAGCGGGGATCAGGTTGATCCTGATGATCCGTCCCTCACTGCCGAGGACACCGACGACGGTGCTGGCTGCGACAACGTTGTGGACGCAGATCATATTGCCCGCCGCACCACCAATAACCTGCAGGCCGACGATCACGGTCCGGGAGATGCCGGCGCTTGCCGCTACCTCGGACTGGAAGGTACTGAACAGGACGTTGGAGACGGTGTTGCTCCCGGTCATGAAGGCGCCGAGGACCCCGAGGAAGGGAGCGACCAGCGCCCAGACGGAGCTGAATGCCGCGGCTGCGGCCTGGGAGAGGGCGACGAGCATTCCCGGCACACCGAGGGGACCGTTACCGGAAAAGCGCATCACATTGACCATCGCAACCGCGAAGACCAGGGCGATCGTGGCCGGAATCATCTGTTTAATACTCTTTGACCAGGTTTCCTTTACCGCCGGTTTTGTCATCTTGTGCATAGGGATCGTGAGAAGTGCGACAAGGATGAAAGGGATCGTCCCCGGCAGGTAGAGAGGCTGGAGCGCGTAGGGTATGGTTGTGCCGGCGATGTTGTTCCACGTGATGGTTACCGCCGGGGCTGTGGCAAGACCGCGGAGACCGAGTTCCGGAATCCGGGTGATTACCAGGATAACCGCGACGAGGATGTAGGGGAGCCAGGCGAGGAATCCGGAGAGGGACTGCTCGTCGGGTTTTTCGGTTATCGGCTCGACCTCACCGACCCAGTCACTGCCCCATTCGCTCTTCTCGGGGAAGTCCCACGCCTCTTTCGGTACGAGGAAGCCCTTCTTTGCGGCGGTAATCGTTACGGCGAGGGATATGAGGGCGCCGAGGAGGGAGGGGAGCTCCGGGCCTACCAGAACCGCGATGATCAGATAGGGAATGGTGAAGGAGAGACCCGCGAAGATCGCGAAAGGCGCGGCCTGGAATGCTCCCTTGAAGCTCTTCTCCTTTCCGAAGAGCTTTGTCATCACCATGATCAGCACAAGCGGGATAAGCGTGCCCATTATGGCGTGAGGGATTGCGGCCCAGACGCCGATCTGCTGGATCAGGGTTTCGAAGCTCCAGCCGTACTCGGTGAGCGCCTCCCGCAGCCCGGGGGAGTCTATCACCGGGGCGACTCCACCGATAATCGGCGTCCCGACGGCGCCGAAGCTGACCGCAGTGCTGTCTCCGATCAGGGCGAGGACGACCGCCGCCAGGGGAGGAAAGCCGAGGCTGACCAGCAGGGGAGCGGCCAGGGCGGCGGGAGTTCCGAAGCCCGCGGCTCCTTCGACAAAGGAGACAAAGAGAAACCCGATGATGATCGCCTGGACCCGTCGGTCGGGACTGATATCGTAGAAGGTCTTATTTATCGTCTTGATCGCGCCGCTGTTCTTGAGGGTGTTCATGAGCAGGATCGCGCCGAAGACGATAATAAGAATGTTAACCGCACTCAGGGCACCGGATATCGTCGATCCGAGAAGCCAGTTGAACGGTTCCTGCCAGAAGATGGCTGCGATAGCCACCGCCACGACCCATGCGAGGGGCATGACGCGCTTTGCCGGTTGGTTGAAGCCCACCATGAGGACAATTACCAGCAGAATCGGGATTGATGCGAGCAATGCAAACATTCGTTCTCCTTTGCGGACACACCTCGGGCGCCGGATCAGAAATGGGGGATTTCTTCAAGGTGTGTACGGCTTTTAATGTAGGAATCATCCTAAGCCCACTAAATGACTGCGGTCAATGAAAACTTTTGTAAAAAGTGACCGGAGTCATTGACGAGGGGGATGAATAGATATATATTTATCGATTATCCCCTCGGGACACCCCTGGTCTTGCCCCGAAGCCCGAGACCTTTACTGCAAGGTCTGCCGACACCCTCACGATCCGCCCTCCCTTGATCGCCCTCACCTTTCGGGCTACCTTTTGAGACACCATGGGTGCGAACAGAACCAAGGCTCTTCCAACCCTCTCGGTCTGTCTTGGGGGGACCCTTCTGTTCGAGAGTTCCGGCTCCTGGCTCCACCCGCTCTTCGAGCTCGAAACCTTTGTCCGGGAAAAGGGGATCGACCTCTCCTGCGCCGAAGCTCGGGACAAGGTCATCGGAAAGGCCGCGGCTCTCCTCATGGTCCGCCTCGGAATCGGGCGTGTCCACGGCCGCCTGGTGAGCTCCCTCGCCCTTGGGGTCTTCGATCTCGCCGGGACCCCGATCAGCTGGGAGGAGCAGGTGCCCCGTATAGGCTGCCGGACCGAGGATCTCCTGCGGGATATCGACGACCCCGAGGTCGCCTATGAGATTCTTAAGGAACGTGCTTCAGCCTGAGTTCTCCGGTAACGATTGTGGATATAACCTGTACAGGTAGCTCCCCGGGGCAGACTAATCCTCCTTCTCGCCGACGGCCACGCGCGCGGCGTTCTGGGCGTGAACGGCCTGGGCGAGGCGCTGCTCCTCCATCTCCTCGTAGAACTCCTGGGTTGGAGCGATCCACACT
>JBKHDM010000091.1:0-9890 GCA_046541355.1 Spirochaetaceae bacterium | reverse complement strand
ATACTCCCGAAACCGCGGGATACAGTAACGACCGCTTAACTCCATACTATGCAACTCGCTAATGCAAAAGTTGCACCACTCTTGTGAACAGTAACGGGGGAATACATGGTAGAGTAGCGACATGAGAGCACACGCCCATGCCCAGCGCTACGCCCTCATCGCCGCCCTCCTTCTCCTCCTTGCAGCCTGCACCTCCACGCCCCCCACGGAGCCCGGGGAGCCTGAGCTTCTCGACATGGTGCCCGGGGCGGAGGGATTCGAGCTCGGCAGGCGGTTCTCCCCGGAGGGTGAGGCGGCTTTCTCTTATCGTGGGCGGCAGGCGGGGCACGTCGTCTACCACCGGGATGTGCCTGTCGATGGGCAGCGGTGGCGCTACACGGATCTAATGCTGCACGTGGGTCCCGGAGGGAGGATAAATCGGATTGTGCTGCTCAAGCAGTTTGTCAGCCGGGAAGAGGCGGAGCTCTTCTACCAGCGGGAGTACGAGGCGCAGCGTGGCCGGTACCGTCTCTCGGCCGACAGTGGCGAGGAGGGGTCGATCCGTTTCTCCCGGGTCGAGGCATACCCGGACCGTCACAGCTGGGCCGAGGCTCGAGGGGAGCATCGGGAGGCCGGAGGAGACAGTCCGGTCGCCCCCTATTACCACCCGATAATCGCCAGGCGCTCGGCGATCTTTGTCTACGTCCGGGGCGTGCCGACGGTGGCGCGGATCTACGAGAGCCACCGCTATCCAGCCGAGGAGACGCGATGAGGCGGATCTGGGGTACCCTGACGCTTCAGAACAAGCATCTGCTCTTTTTCGCCGTGGTTATCCTCGCCTTTCTCGGACTGAGCAGTTACATCGTCTACCGGTCGACTGAATACACCGACGTATTCCAGCGAAATCTCGACAGCTACTTCACGATTCACCAGTTCCAGCAGAGCCTTACGGCTAGTGCTGATAGTCTCGCCGACTATATCAGATCCGGGGATTCGGAAGCCCTGGAACGTTACGGCGCGACGAACACCGAACTCTGGGTCCTCTTCAGTCGCCTCGACCGCGAGCTTCCCCGTACCTATCCCGCACGGTTTCACCTCAGAGCGACTCGTTACGGCCTCGATGCGTACGCCGAGGCGGGCTTCGAGGCGATCTCCGAACGTCTGTCGGGCTCCCGGGAGTTCTACCTCACCTTTGATCGCGCCCTTCGCATCTCCGGCTATATCGACGGCTACGTGGATGAGCTTTTTCGACTTCGTCTCAACGAGGGAAGCGAGCGCTACTCGATCTACCGCTCCTCCGCCGAGAACACGCCCCGGACGGTGGCCCTCGGCGTGGGAGCGATCGCCGCGGTCCTTGTCGCTTTTGCTGTCCTCTTCTCCCGAACGGTTACCCGGCCGCTCCATCAGCTTGCCCTCTCCTCCCGACGGATGGCTGCCGGGCAGCTCGATCCGCCGGAGGTACTGCTTCCACCGGGAGATGAGGTGGCGATGCTTGCAGACTCATTTAACACGATGAGTGCGAACATTCGCGCCCTGGTTGTGGACCTTCGGGATAAGCAGGAGCTGCAGCGGCGGCTCCACGAGGAGGAGCTGAAGAACCTCTCGATGGAACGCTCCCTCCGGGAGGCGCAGCTCATCGGCCTGCAGACACAGATCAACCCGCACTTTCTCTTTAACACTCTCAACGCGATCGCCCGGACCGCCGAGGCCGAGGGGGCGCCGACCTCTGCCGCGCTTATTCGATCGCTCTCCCGGGTTTTCCGGTATCTCCTTCGCAATCCGACTTCGATGGTGCCTCTCCAGTCAGAGCTCTCCCTGGTGGAAGCGTACATGCAGATCCAGGTGCACCGCTTCGGCGGGAGGCTGCGTTACCGACTGGAGTGTGACGTTCCTGCGCAGGATTACAAGGTTCCGGTGCTTGTCCTGCAGCCCCTTGTGGAAAACGCCGTGCGCTACGGGATCGAACCCGCGGAGGAGGGCGGAGAAGTGGTGGTCTCTGCAACTATCGAGGATGACCAGCTGCTTCTCTCGGTAGTGGACGATGGGGTCGGGATGGAAGGGGAGCGGGCTGAGCGTCTCGCCCGGGCGACGGGGGTGGAGGAGCAGGGCGTGCGGGACCCGGAGGACACCAGCGGGATCGGTATTCACAACGTCGTCAAGCGCCTCGCCCTCATGTACCAGGGTGGGCAGGCGTTTACGATTGTCTCGGCCCCTGGAGAGGGGACCCGCGTCAATATCCGCATTCCGCTGTTGGAGGAGGCGAGTGTACAGACTGCTTATAGCTGAAGATGAGCGTCTCGAGCGCGACGCTCTCCTGGAACTGGTTCGCCGGTGTCCCCGGGTCGGTGAGGTCAGGGCGGTGGAGAACGGCCGGCAGGCGGTGGAGGCCGCCGAGGGATACCGTCCGGACATCTGCCTCCTCGATATCAAGATGCCCGGGCTCGACGGCATGGAGGCGGCCCGGGAGATCCGGAGTAGGAATACGTCTGTACAGATTATCTTTCTCACCGCCCTCGACCAGTTTGATTACGCCCGGCAGGCGCTGCGACTGCGCGCTTCGGAGTTCCTGGTAAAACCGGCGGAAGACTCGGAGGTTGTCGATGCGGTGGGGCGGGCGGCGGAGACCCTCGATGGGATGGAGGTCGCCGCCGACTCCCGGGATGAGCTCGCCCGGCGGATCGAGATTCTCACTCCAATCGCGGAGAGTCAACTCTGCGAGGGGGTCCTCTCGGGAGACGAGGTCGCCCTCCACCGGCTTTCGGAGCTTCTCGGTTCTCGCACGGAGGTGCGGGCGCTTATCCTTCGGATGCGTCGGTCGGCGAGGGAGGAGCTGAGTCCAGTTGCAGGCAGGCAGGAGGGGCGGCGGCGACGGGTTCGGTCACTTCTGCTCTCGGTAGCCCGGGGTTGTGGATACGCCGGTATCGCCTCCTCCCAGAGTCCGGAGCTTCGGCTGCTGTTCTTACCGAGGGAGGAAGGAGAGTCCGGAGAGCTGAAGCGCGCCCTGAGGGAGAGCCTCGATGAGTTCGCCCGTCGGGAGCTGGTCTGCCCACGGGCGCTGCTGACCGATCTGACCGCCTCGAGTACCGAGCTCTCGGATTGGGCTACCCGCGCCTCCCTCGCTCTTGACCGAAACCTCGCCTCCGAGGGGCTGCACAGCCTCCGGAGGATCTCAGGCGCCACAGAGCAGATCCGGCAGGAGTACCAGCTCGAGCGGGAGTTGCTGCTGTCGATGCAGCGGGATGATGGTGCGGTGGTTCGCTACGCCGGGGAGCGGCTGCTTCAGTTCGGAAGCTCCCGAAAGCAGCTCGCCGAGCGCCTCGCCTACCTCGCCCACGCCCTCAGGCTTCCCGGGATAGAGCTTCCGGAGCTGTCCGAGGGGGAGTCGGTGCGGGAGAGCTTTCTTTCAGGGCTCGAGGAGCTCCGGCGTCGCCACCGGGAGGCGGGCCGTGGCGGGAGCTCCCCGGCGGTGGAGCGGGTTCGGGAGTACGTCGACCGTCATTACATGGAGGAGTTGAGCCTCGATCTCCTCGCGGATGTAGCCGGGATATCCCCGTTCCACCTGAGCAGGCTTTTCAAGGGGGAGGTCGGAAAGACCGTCGGCGGCTACATCACCGAGCGACGACTCTCGGTTGCCCGGGAGCTTCTCTGCCAGGGGCGGTTGTCGGTCAAGGAGGTGAGCGCGAAGACAGGCTTTGCGGATCCGAGCTATTTCAGCAGGGTCTTTCTCCGGAGGGAGGGGGTCGCGCCAAGCGACTTTCGTCGCCGGGTGGTTACGCCGTAGCAAGATTGTCCGGGTATTAGCAAGATCTTACAAACAGCGACTCGAGGGATCCGGGCCACCCTAGGAGAATACCAGACCCTTAAGGAGGGAGAGATGAAAAGAACTCTCGCACTGTTGCTGATCGGGATGCTGACCACCGGCCTGATCTTTGCAAGCGGCAGCCAGGAAGCTGAGGAGATGGAGGAGCAGGAACAGATCGTCATGCGCCTCGCCGAAACGCATCCTCAGGATTACCCGACTACCCAGGGAAACTACGAGTTTGCCCGTCTCGTAGAGGAGCGGACCGACGGTCGTATCATTATCGAGGTTTACCACTCCGCGCAGCTTGGTGAGGAGCGGGCGGTTATCGAGCAGGTTCAGTTCGGAGCGATCGACTTTACCCGTGTTTCGATCTCCCCCCTTGCGGCCTTCGCCAACCAGCTCAACGCCCTGCAGATGCCCTATCTCTACCGCAGCGCAGACCACATGTGGAACGTGCTCCGGGGTGAGATCGGAGACGAGATCCTCGCAAGCCTCGAGCCCTCAGGCTTCGTCGGCCTCGCCTGGTACGACTCAGGTTCCCGCAATTTCTACAACTCCCTTCGGGAGATCAGAAGCGTCGAGGACATGGAGGGAATGCGCATCCGCGTTCAGGAGAGTGAGCTGATGGTTGGCCTGGTCGAGGCGCTCGGTGCGGTCGCTACGCCGATGCCCTTCGGTGAGGTGTACAGCGCGCTTCAGACCGGGGTCATCGATGGTGCCGAGAACAACTGGCCGAGCTACTACTCCACCAGTCACTACGAGGTAGCCGAATACTTCACCCTCGATCAGCACACAAGGGTTCCGGAGATTCTCGTCGCATCGGAGATGGCGATGGACCGGCTCTCTCCGGAGGACCAGGAGATCATCAAGCAGGCCGCCCGGGACTCCATCGATTACCAGATCGAGCAGTGGGCGAACTTTGTCCAGGTCGCTGAAGAGGCGATTCGTGCTAACGGTAACACAATCACCGAGCTATCCTCGGATGCCTACGCGGAGTTTCAGGAGGCGATGCAGCCGCTGTACGACGACCTGAGCCCCGAGCTCCAGGATGTGGTCGCTGAAATCCGCGCCGTCGACTGACGACGGTGCAGGGACGCATTACACTCCGCCGCCGCGCCACAACAGCCGGCGCGGCGGCTGTTGTGCAGGAGGCAGTTGGTGCTTCGTTTCATCGTCAACCTATTTGACGCCCTCTTCGCCCTCTCCATTATCATCGCTGAGCTCCTCCTCGTCTCCATGACCCTTCTTATCGGGACCAACGTCTTTATGCGCTACCTCTTCAACTCAGGTATCCATTGGGCTGAGGAGATCTCACTGGTGATGGTGGTTATCTTCGTCTTTATCGCTATGGCCTTAGGTGTTCGAAAGAAGCTGCACATCAGCCTCCACCTCTGGAGACGCCCTATTCCGCGCCTCGACAGAATCCTCGAGAAGCTGTCGGACCTGGTGGTCCTCTTTATCGGCGTCGTGATGCTGATCTACGGACGCATACTGATCCAGTTCACTATGCGCTCCATCATGCCGGCCACCGAGCTTCCCTCGGGGGTGCTGTACATGGTGCTGCCGGTCGCCGCGGTTCTCATGATCTACGAGGCGATTACCGATCTGGTCGGCTTCGACACCGACGCGAGGGCCAGGTCGGCAAAAACAGGGTGGCGTCTCATCCCGACCCCGGAGCAGCTCGGGGATATCGGGAACGCCGACAGCCCGCTCGAGGGAGATCTCTAAATAATGCCTGACGTCCGGTTAGCGACCACGATCCTGCTCGGAAGCTTTGGGGTGATGCTTGTGCTCAAGGTCCCTGTCACCTTCTCCCTGGCGGCCTCCTCGATCCTTACCGCCTTTTTTCTCGAGATTCCGATGATGGCGATTGTCCAGCGGATGGTCCAGGGTGTTCGGGTCTTCTCTCTCCTGGCGATTCCCTTCTTTATTCTCGCCGGCGAGATGATGGGTCGGGGCGGAATATCCCGCCGGCTTATCCAGTTTTCCAATCTCATCGTCGGCCGGGTCCGGGGAGGACTCGCTCAGGTCAATGTTCTTGCGAGTATGTTTTTCGGGGGTATTTCCGGCTCTGCGGTGGCCGACGTCTCCTCCATTGGAACGATCATGATTCCTATGATGAAGAAGAAGGGGTACGACGGCGATTACTCGGTTGCGGTGACCGTAACCAGTGCATGCCAGGGCATCATCATCCCTCCGAGCCACAATATGATCATCTACTCCCTCGCCGCCGGGGGCGTATCGGTGGGGCGGCTCTTTCTCGGCGGTATCATCCCGGGGGTGATGCTCGGGGTTGCTCTCATGATTCTCAGCTACATCATCGCGGTAACGCGAAACTATCCCAAGGAGCAGCGCTATACCCTCAAGGAGGCGATCACCCTTACCAAGGACGCGATCCTCGGTCTTCTCACCGCGGTAATAATCATCGGCGGGGTCATATCAGGTGTTTTCACCGCCACCGAGTCCGCGGCGATTGCGACGGTCTACGCCTTCATCATTACCTTTTTTGTCTATCGGGAGATACCACTGAGGGAGTTCCGGGTTATCCTTTTCGCCTCCCTCAGGACGCTTGCGATGGTGATGTCCCTGATCGCCGCGGCGAGCGCCTTCGGATGGCTTCTGGCGTTTCTTCAGGTTCCGGCCAAAGTGACGGAACTGCTCCTCTCCCTGACGACCAACAGGGTGGCCCTGCTGCTTCTCATCAATCTCCTCCTTCTGCTCCTCGGCACCATCATGGACATGGCGCCCCTCATTCTCATAACCACGCCGATTCTCTTTCCCGTGGTCGTCGGCGCCCTGGGGATGCACCCGGTGCAGTTCGGCATCATGCTCATGCTGAACCTCGGGATCGGCCTTGCTACTCCCCCTGTAGGTTCTGCGCTCTTCGTTGGCTGCGCTGTCGGGAAGATCTCCATCGAGAACGCCACAAAGGCGATGTTGCCCTTTTACGGGGTGATGATCGTCGTGCTGATGCTGGTAACCTTTGTTCCGGATCTGGTGATGTTTATCCCCAATCTCCTGATGGGATAGCCTGTGCCTGCCGGTTCCCTCTTTCAAGACCTTCTCCCGCGACGCCGCCGGACCGTCGCCGGAGGTGCAGGAGTCACCCGGTATCAGACAAGGATTGCAAGGTGAAACCAAAAGCGTTCATGGACGAGAATTTTCTCCTCACCAATCGGACCGCCGAGCGCCTCTACCACGAGCACGCCGCCCGGATGCCGATCTTCGACTACCACTGCCATCTCTCCCCGAGGATGATAGCCGAGGACCACCGGTTCGCCGACCTCGCCGAGGCGTGGCTCGCCGGGGATCACTACAAATGGAGGGCGATGCGGACAAACGGTGTGGCCGAGGGCTACGTAACAGGGGGCGCTTCGGGGCGTGAGAAGTTTCAGAAGTGGGCGGAGACGGTGCCCTACACCATTGGGAATCCCCTCTACCACTGGACCCATCTCGAGCTCAAGAAACCCTTCGGGATCGACGGTATACTCCTCAACGGCGATACCGCAGAGCTTGTCTGGAACCAGACCCTCGAGCAGTTCAGACGGCCTGAGTTTTCAGTCCGGGGTATTCTCGCCGCCTTCAACGTACGTTACCTCGGCACCACCGACGACCCCGCCGACGACCTCGCCTACCACCGCGCAATAGCCGCGGAGGAGAACTTTGACTGCCTGGTGCTACCCTCCTTCCGACCGGACAAGGCGTACGCTGTGGATAAGGGCGAGGAGTACCCCGCCTATCTCGCCCGCCTCGCCAAGGCTGCCGGCAGGGAGCGGATCGAGGGATACCAGGATCTCCTCGAGGTGTTGCTCCAGCGGATCGATTATTTCGGCGACCACGGCTGCCGGGTCTCGGACCACGCCCTGGTTCTCCCGGTTTACCGGGAGACCAGAGAGAGGGAACTGGAGCGGATCTTTCGGGACGCCGCGGGGGGAACCAGCGTCTCCCGGGAGGATCACGCGGCCTTTACCACCGCGCTGCTCAAGGCGCTCGGCCGCGCCTACGCCGAGCGGGGCTGGGTCTTCCAGCTCCATATCGGGGCGCAGCGCAACAACAACAGCCGCATGTTCGCCTCCCTCGGGCCGGATACCGGATTCGACTCAATCGGCGACGGGCAGATCGCCGCGCCCCTCGCCCTGCTTCTCGACTCGATGGACCGGGAGGGCAAGCTCCCGAAGACGATCATCTACAATCTCAACCCGCGGGATAACGAGCTGATTGCGACGATGACCGGAAACTTTCAGGACGGATCGGTGCCCGGAAAGATGCAGTTCGGCTCCGGCTGGTGGTTTAACGACCAGAAGGACGGCATGGAGCGGCAGCTGCGGGCACTCTCGAACATGGGGCTCCTCAGGCGGTTTGTCGGAATGCTCACCGACTCGAGGAGCTTTCTTTCTTTTCCCCGGCACGAGTATTTTCGACGTGTCCTCTGCAATCTGGTGGGAAGCTGGGTGGAGGCGGGGGAGGCGCCGCAGGATATGGAGCTCCTCGGTTCGATGGTTGAGGAGATCTCATGGAGGAACGCGGTGGACTATTTCGGGATCGACCCGGGAGAGGGGACGTTCGTTTGAAAGAGCTGTTTTCGAAGATCGAGGCCGAGGGGCTGCTGCGGATGGGGGAGCGGGAGCTGAGTGAGTGGAAGGAGAACAGAGAGCCGGGACCTCTTCCCGCGGGTGAGTGGGCGTTCTACCCGAGCTCCTGCTACCGGCGGGAGACGGTACTACATCTCATTATCTCTTCCCTCCAGGGCAAGGCGTTGCTCCTGCTCTCTGACAAGCCGTTCGAGAACCCCTTCGGCGGGCAGGTTGAACAGATCGCGGAACTCTTCGCCTCGGTCGTCCAGTGCAGCACCGGGAACGCGAAACTGCTCCACGAGCTTTTTCCATGGACCAGGCCGGTCTCCCTCAGGCAACGGCGCACGACAATAGGTATGGGTGACCGTCTCGGGCGCGCCACGGCGGGACATATCCGGGCGGCCCGACGCTACGCCTGCTCCCCGGTTCTCGCCCAGCAGAGCGTCCGGGAGCTCGAGTTTACCGGTCGAACCTTCGGCGACGTGGTAGCGGACGCCTCCTGGATGGTCTTTCAGGAGGGCTACGAGGAGGGCTATGGTGCCGACGGCGACCACCTCAAGAACATCCCCGCAATCAAGAGCGCCCTTGCCGAGGGTATGCCGATGATCACCCTCGACCTTACCGACGTGATGCGGCCGGAAGCGGCGGAGTGGGAGCGCGAACGGGTGGATGAGGCGTTCGAAACGCTGCCGGAGCAGTTTCGTCGGCGGGTCGAGGCGGAGTACGTCGATCAGGAGTTTCCGCTGCCCGGGACAACGATAACCATCGACGAGGCTACCGCCCGGCTCTGTGCGGTACTCTACGGGCCCGCCCTCGATCTGGCGGTGGAGGTGGACCAGTTTCTTCGCACGCACCGCGGGGACTCCTATGACCTGGAGATCAGTATCGATGAGACCACCACCCCGACGCTCCCGGAGCACCATCTGTTTATCGCCCGGGAGCTTCAGGGAAGGGGGGTGGCGGTAAACAGCGTGGCACCCCGTTTTGTCGGGGATTTCCAGAAAGCCGTGGACTACATCGGAGATCCACAGGAGTTCGAGCGGCAGTTTCTCGTCCACTGCGAGATAAGTCGCGCCTTCGGGGGTTACAAGATCTCCGTCCACTCCGGCAGCGACAAGTTCAGCGTCTATCCGTGCATCGGCAGAGGTACGGGAGGCAGGCTTCATCTCAAGACCTCCGGCACCAGCTGGCTCGAGGCGCTGCGGCTGATCGCCTCGAAAGCGCCGGGGCTCTACCGCCGGCTCCACACCCGAGCCCTCGAGATGTATCCGGAGGCTCTCAAACAGTACCACATCACCGCCGATCTCTCCCGGATTACCCCGCTCGCGGCGTGCCCCGACCGGGAGCTTCCGCGCTACCTCGATCATCCCGACGCTCGGCAGATGCTGCATATCTGCTACGGGGCCATTCTCTCTCATCCGGAGCTCGCCGACGCCTTCTACCAGGCTCTCCACCTCCATGAGGAGAGTTACAACGATCTGATCCAGAACCACTTTGAAAAGCACCTCTCCACCCTCGGGGTCGAGGCGAGGTAG
>JBKHDM010000090.1:0-9960 GCA_046541355.1 Spirochaetaceae bacterium | reverse complement strand
AGACCAAACTCCGGGACCACCCCCGGGGCGTTGAGACCGCGGCAGACGGGAAGATCGGTACTGCGACCGCGTTGCACCACCGTTGCCCTAGACTACTCGGGACAGCCGCCGGTGGCGAGAAAGGTGGCGATCCGGGATAGAAACTGCTGCCCGTAGCGCTCAGCCTTCCGCTCCCCCACCCCCTTTACGTTCAGAAAACCGCCGCTTGTCCTCGGAAGGCGTTCCACCATGCTTCGCAGGGTTCGGTCACTGAAGACCATGTAGGGGGGAATTGCGGCCTCCCGGGCAAGGCTGAGGCGCAACGCCTTGAGGCATCGAAAGAGCGCCTCTGCTTCAGCCGGGGCGAGAGCGTCACCCTCTGCCGGCTCCTCGGCCTCGCTCCCCCCGGCTGTCGCGACGGCGCCGGGGATCGATCTCCTGCGCCCGCTGCCCTTGCCGCCGGCACCCGAGCCCCCCTCGGGCCGGTCTGTCCGCCTGTAGGCAGTGCGCCCCTGCAGGACATCCCACCCCCGGTCGGTCACCTGGAGCCCGCTGCGCGGCCCCTCGGTCCGACTGAGAAGCCCCGCGGACTCGAGATCCCCCGCAAGACGAACCCACCACTCCTTAGGAAGCTCTGAGCCGACCCCAAAGGTTGGCAGCTTATGGTGGCCAAGTCGGACCATCCGCCCATCCTCGACTCCCGTAAGGAGATCCGCGAGGTAGTGGGAGCCGAAGCGCTCGCCGGTGCGAACCGCCGCGGACATCACCTTCTGTGCCTCCACCGTCGCGTCCCGGGTGACCGTCTCGCCGACGCAGACGTCGCAGCCGCCGCACTCCCCCGGGTGCTCCTGGCCGAAATGGCGCAGCAGCCGGCTTCGCCGGCATTCCCCCGCCTCGATAAAGGCGAGAATCTCGAAGAGATTCCGCTCTCCCTGCTCCCGCTCCTCGGGAACCTCCATCCTCTCGAGGTGGTAGCGAATCGTTCTGGTGTCGCCGGGACTGAAAAAGAGGCACGCCTCGGCGGCCTCCCCGTCCCGGCCGGCGCGTCCTGTCTCCTGGTAGTACGCCTCGATACTCCTCGGCAGATCGCCGTGAACCACCCAGCGGACGTTGGACTTGTCGATACCCATGCCGAAGGCGATCGTGGCGACCATCACCTGCGCCTCATCCCGGACGAAAGCGGCCTGATTCTCCCGCCGCTCACCGTCGCTCATGCCGCCGTGGTACCCGAGGGCGGGGACGCCCCGTTGCGCGAGATACGCCGCTGTCTCCTCCACGCTCTTTCTCGTACTCCGGTAGACAATGCCCGCCTCACCGGGGTGGTCGGAGACGAAGCGGAGAATCTGCTCCTTCACCTTCCTCTTGCTCCGTATCCGATAGAAAATCTCCGGGCGGTCGAAGTTTCCCCGGAGGGTCACCGGGTCGCGTAAACCGAGGAGGGATATAACATCCTCCTGGACCCGGGGGGTGGCGGTGGCGGTAAACGCGGCGAGGCCGGCTGCGGGAAACGCCTCCCTGAGGTTTGTGAGGTTGCGGTACTCCGGGCGGAACTCGTGTCCCCACTCGGAGATGCAGTGCGCCTCGTCAACGGCGAAGAGCGATACCCCCCACTCCTTCAGTCGATCCCGGAGACCGGGGTGCGAGAGACGCTCGGGGGAGAGATAGAGGAGCTTGATCTCCCCTGCGTGGAGCCGGCGGTAGAGCGCCCGTACCTCCTCAGCCTCGAGGGAGCTGTTCAGGTACGCCGCGGGAAGGCCGTTTTCCCGGGCGGCGGTGACCTGATCCTCCATCAACGCGATGAGAGGACTCACGACTACCGTCACTCCCGGCAGCAGCAGGGAGGGCAGCTGGTAGCAGAGGGACTTACCGCCTCCGGTAGGCAGGGCGGCAAAGAGATCTCTCCCCTCGAGGATCGCCTCGACGATCTGCTTCTGGCCCGGACGGAAGGAGGAGAATCCGAAACTCTTTTTGAGAAGCTTTTCTACTCCGGAAGCCACCGATCACACCTCCGGACCGAAGGAGACGGTCACCCGCGCCCCGCGGTCACCGCGGTTGGCAAGGGTGAGGGAGCCGTCGATCTGGTCGACAAACGCCCGGACCACCGTAAGCCCGAAACCTTCCGCATCCCCCCGGAGCACCGGCTCGGGAAAACCCGGGCCCTCATCGGTTATGGTGATGCTCCTGCTCCCGTCACTCTCCCTTCGCAGTTCAACAGCTACGCTGACCGCCCCACCCTCCTGACCGCGACCGTACTTGGCGGCGTTGGTGAGAATCTCGTTTACCACCACCGCTAAGGGAGTGTTACCCCGCAGTTTTACCCGACCGGCGCTTCCCGAGACCGTTATGGTCGGCGCCTCGGACCCGAGCCTCGCCCGGAGGCTGTCAATCACCTCGGTGACGATGGTACGTACCTCCCGGTCCTTGTTATTGAGGGCGGATCGATACATCGTGTCGTAGAGGGAGGCGATTATCTCGATCCGGCCGGCCGCCTCCTGGAGCGCTTCGCGGACCTCGACGCTCGAGCTCCGGCTTGCCTGGAGGGAGAGGAGGGAGCGAACACTCTGCATGTCGTTTTTGACCCGATGGTGGCCCTCCCGGACCATCAGCTCCCGCTGCCGTATGAGATCCTCCGCCCGGGCCTCCGCCTCTTTACGTCTGCTGATGTCGGTGTGGGTACCGATCATCCGGACCGGATTCCCCTTGCCGTCCCGCTCCACCACTTTGCCCCGATCAAGGATCCACTTGTAGCTTCCGTCCTTGCACAGCAGTCGGTACTCCTCCCGGTATTCAGCCTGCTCCCCCGCGAGGGCCGCCTCGAGGGAGGCGAGAACCCGCCGGGAGTCCTCCGGGTGGATCAGCTCCTCCCACTCGTCCCTGTTGCCGGCTATATCCGTGGAGTCATAGCCGAGCATCTCCTGCCATCTCCCGGAGACGTAGCTCTCTCCGGTCGCTACATCGAGATCCCAGAGGGCGTCGCCTGGCCCCTCGAGGGCGTACTTCCAGCGCGCCTCGCTCATTTCGAGCTTCCGTTTCGCATCGAGGATATCCGTTACGTCGACGCTGAGAATCCCGACCAGAGAGACTCCGTGACTCCGCAGGTCCACCGGAAAGAATCTGGTGCGGTAGATCCGTCGTCCGAGGGCGTTATGTACCTCATCCTCCGTACTGATACGCCCGTTGGTCGCTACCACTTCATCCAGGTGCGCCCGAAATCTCCGGGCGAGCTCCGGCTCGATCACCTCCTCGATCTTTTGATCGAGGATCGAGTTACGTGGTTTTCCTAACGCTTGCGCCATCGACTCCGATATCATCTTGAAGCGGCCCCAGGGGTCGAGGACACAGACGATGTCAGGAACGTTGGCCATCACGGCGTTGAGAGCCCCCTGAATCGAGCGCTGACGGCTCTGAGCCTCCTTTTCCTGGGTGATCTCCTCGGTGTAGAGGATGATTCCCTCGATAGAACCGTCGGAGCCGTGCCACGGTCTGCACTCCCATCGGGAAAAACTGATCCTCCCATCGGGATGGACCATAAAGTCATCCTCCGACCGTAAAACCTCTCCACGGAGGGAGCGCCGGTGCACCTCCCGCCACTTCTCGGGGATATCAGGGAACAGATCGTAGTGGCGCCGACCTAGTACATCCTTGTTCTCGAGGCCGTAGTTGCGCAGGAAGGTGTTACTAACCATGCGATACCGCAGTTCCCGGTCGAGGAGGACTACGGCGGTCGGGCTGTTTTCTACGATGGTGCGCAGCATCTGCTGCAGGGCGTGCTGCTCTCGCCACGCGTTACGGACACCATCCTCCCTGTTGAACAGCTCGAACGCCATCGCCACCGACTCGAGGAGGACAAACTCCCCGGAGCTCTTGAGCACGTAGCCGTAGCGGGTGATCCCCTTTACCCGTTCCACCATCTCCTGCTCGCCGTGGCTGGTGAGAAAGACGATCGGAAGCTCCCGGATGTTGAGAATCTGTGTTGCCGCCTCGGTCCCGTCGATACCGTCTCCCAGGTCAATGTCCATAAGGACAAGGTCAATTGCGGGGTTCTCACCAACCATCGCCACTGCGGTCTCGCCGGTACCGGCCCGCAGCACCCTGTAGCCTGCGGAGGCGAGAGTAGCCTCCTCGAGCAGGGCGATGATAACTTCGTCTTCCACAAGTAGAATCGTTTTCACGTCGAGGTTCAGTATGAACCCAATTGAGTCTATTGGGAACTCAATCCACGGTTTCCGCGAAGGGGCGGAGGGTAGCGGGAGTTTCTGGACCGCCACCACCGCCTCCCCCTATACTCGAAATTCCCGGGAGAAGGAGTGAATCAGATGGGTCTATGTATCGTTATCGCCGCCGTAACTCTCTCGGCTCTCCTCGTTCCCCGGCTCCTTGTCACGCTCACCCCGGCCCCGGAGGTTCTCCGGGAGGTGATGGAGAGCGCCACCTGCAGACCTCCGGCACCGGGGGTCGTCCATCGCGACCTCACCTACCCGACGGGACACTGGGGCTCCCGACGTCTGGATATCTACGAGCCTGTCGGCGGATGTACCAGAGGAGAGGCGCCGGTGGTGGTGTTTTTCCACGGTGGCTCTTGGATCAAGGGAGACAAGGTAATGATCCGCATCATCGACCGGTTTCTCACCAGGATCCGGGAGGCAGGCTGCTTCCTGATCGCCGTAAACTACACTACAACTCCCCTCCTCGGCCTCCAGGGTCCGAGGAGAAACTGCGAGGCCGCCATCCGATGGATCAGGGCGAAGGCACCGGAGTACGGCTATGATCCTGACAACCTCGGTCTCTACGGCGTTTCCGCGGGGGGGCACCTCGCCCTGCTCACCCTATCCACGATGGAGGAGGTCCCCTTTTCCTTCGGCTTTATAGAGTGCGCCCCGACGGATCTTGTAGCGATGCGGGAGGGTGACGCTTTTGCCAAATCCTCGGTCTTTCGCCTCCTCCCGGAGGGGCGACTGCGCGCGTTGAGCCCGATAACCCACATCAGAGCGAACCAGGCGCCGGTACTCATATTCCACGGCGATGCGGACAGGACGGTTCACCTGAATCAGTCCCTCCTCTACCAGGAGGCGGCGCGGGAGGTGGGAGCGGAGGTAGAGCTCGAGGTTTACCCCGGGGGAGACCACGCCTTTCTGAACTTTGACGAGGAGACGTGGAAAGAACAGGAGGAGCGGGCGTTCCGCTTTATGTCCCACGCCTTTAAACGGAAAGCGCGTCGGTAGTGACGCCTCAGGAGGAAGAGATGGAAGCTTGGGAACGGGAACGAGAACTGATGGAGGAGGCGGAGCCGAAGCCCGCCGCGGACCAGGACGCCGCATGGGGCGGCATCTCTCTTTTCGAGGAGGAGAACGACCGCCTCCTTCGGATGCAGTGGTACAGTCGGGTTCCCGGCTCTCAAGCTGTGGAGCGGCTCATGGTCGCTGCGGTCCAGGCGATGGAGAACCGGGGCATGCGTCTGCCCGACTCGGCCCGACATATCGAGGCGGGTCTCGCCGCCGTTGACGCCGGTGACCTCGAGGCACTCCATATCGCTCACATGAGACTCCAGGAGGCGATCGGAAAGGCGGAGGTCAATCCCGACAGCGACTACTGGAACTACCGCATCTTTAACGATTTCGAGGAGCTCAAGGGTGAAATCTCCCTTCCCCTGCTCCCCGGTTATACCGACTCCGGCGAACCGTACCGGAAGAAGCTCTACGGCGGCTGGCTCGCACAGATTGTCGCCGGCGCCCTGGGCACCGCCCTCGAGGGCTACAATACCGACGCCCTGCGCCGCGCCTTTGGAGAGATCCGCTCCTACGTGGTGGAGCCGACTACCTTTAACGACGACATCACCTTCGAGATAGCGTTTCTGAAAGCTGTGGAGAAGAGAGGGGCGGAGGTTCGAAGCGCGGACATCGCGGAGCAGTGGGTCGCCCTCATACCCTTCGGCTGGTCGGCGGAGCTGGTGGCGCTGCGAAACCTGAAACAGGGGATCCTCCCGCCGGAGAGCGGCACCTTCAGAAACCCCTTCTATGAGTGGGTCGGTGCACAGATGCGCGGGGCGGTCTGCGGCCTGGTAGCCCCGGGGGACCCGATGGAAGCGGCCCGTCTCGCCTGGCTCGATGCGGAGGTCTCCCACAGTGCCAACGGTACCCTCGGGGAGATCTTTAACGCCATCCTCGTTGCTCTCGGTTTTGTCATGGAGAGCCCTCGGGAGGTTCTCGAGGCGACGGTAGAGGCAATCCCCGCCTCCACCGAGTACGGCGCGGTCGTCCGCTTCGCCCTGGAGGCTTCCAGGTCGGCGGCGGATTGGGAGGAGGCGTGGCGGGCGTGCGAGCAGCGGCTTATCACCTACAACTGGGTGCACGCCTACCCAAACGCGTCTGCCGAGGTCGTCGCCCTCTGGTTCGGGAACGGCGATTTTGACGAGACCCTTCATGTCAACGCGATGTGCGGGCAGGATGTGGACTGCAGCGCCGCCCAGGCGCTGACGGTCCTCGGCGTCCAGCAGGGCGCCGAGGCGATCCCGGAGCGGTGGAAGGCGCCGGTGGGCGACACCCTCAAGACCTACGTCCGCGGTATGAAGGAGCTGTCGATCCGGGAGCTCGCCGACTGGACCGCGGAAATCGCCGCCCGCTGCCGCCGGTAGAGACGGTCGGACGGACCGGTTCCCCGCAGCGAGAGCAGCAAGGCCCGGGGGGCTTGGGAGAGCCTCCCCGCCCGGGAGGCCCCGGGCAGGGTGGCCCCGGGCAGGGTGGCCCCGGGCAGGGTGGCCCCGGGCCGCGGCTGTTACTGCCGGCGCATCATCATGTCCATGAGTCCGCCGCCGTTGGAGACGTTGGTGAAACCCGCGGACTCGAGAAACTGTTTCGCGTAGGCGCTGCGGGCGCCGGAGGCGCAGTAGACGGTGATGCTTCGCTCCTTGTCCCCGAGCTCCTCGATGTAGTGGACCAGGTCGTCGAGGGGGATATTGACCGCCCCGGGATAGGCACCCATCTGGAACTCCTCAGGGGAGCGGACGTCCACGGTGACCGGCTCGGTTCCCTCGACCCCGAGGGATGCCCCGCTCGTCTCTGCTTCTTCCTCCCTCTCCTGCGCTCCCTGCTCCCGGGCATACCGTTGCTCCACCTCCGGAAGGGGAACCTCCAGGTACCGGTAGCCGAGGGCTCGCCCGTGGCGGAGGAGCGAGGTGTACCCACCGAGAAGGTTTCTCACCTCCTCAAAGCCCGCCTGCCTGAGCATCCGCAGCCCCTGGTGTCCCTTCTTTCCGTCATCGCTTATGAGGAGGAGCGGCACGCCTTTCGGCAGCTGCTGTGCCCGTTGGACGAGCCGGCCGAGGGCGACGTTGTAGGATCCCCTGATGTGGGACCGCTGGAAGGAAAAGGGATCCCTCAGGTCGACTACCGCCAGGGAGGAACCGTGGAGGGACTCCAGGTAGCCGTCAAGCTCTCCCGCGGTGAGGGACGGGCTGAAGCCGCTTATCCGGTTTTCCGCGACAAAGGCTGCCATGTTGATCGGGTCGTTTGCCGAGCCGAAGGGCGGGGCGTAGGCGAGGTCGAGCTCCCCGAGGTCGGAGACGCTCATACCCGCGGCGATCGCCGTTGCGAGTACATCGAGACGTTTGTCCGCCCCCTCGGACCCTGCGGTCTGGCCGCCGAGAATCTTTCCGGTGCTCCGCTCATAGACAAGGAGAACAGTAACGAGGGTCGCCCCGGGGTAGTAGGAGGTGTGGTTATCCTTGTGAATAACAACCGACTCCGCATCGATTCCGGCGCCCCTCGCCTGGGCGAGGGAGAGCCCCGTGGACCCGGCGGTCGCCTCGAAGAGCTTTACGATGGAGGTTCCCTGGCCGCCGGGGTAGCGCATCTGTCCCCCCAGAACGTTGGTCGCCGCGATCCTCCCCTGTCGGTTGGCCGGCCCGGCGAGGGGTATGCGTACCTTCCGGCCGCTCACCCGGTGCTCGATCTCTACCATGTCGCCGGCGGCGAAAATATCGGGGTCCGTGGTGCGTAGTGTCTCGTCGACCAGAAGCCCCCCCGCTTCTCCGAGTTCGAGCCCTGCCTCCTGGGCCACGGTGAGGGTCGGCTTTACACCCACGGAAATGAGGACCATTTCAGCTTCGAGGCTCCTGCCGTCCTCGAGGGTAACCGTTCTGTCTCCGATCGAGGTGACCGCGGCGTTTGTGTAGACGCCGACATCGTGGGCGAGAAGCTCCTCCTGGAGGTAGCCGGCGATCTCAGGCTCGAGGTAGGGCATCACGTGAGGAAGCCGCTCCACGAGGTCGACGGCTATGCCACGCTTCCTGAGGGCCTCAACCATCTCGAGACCGATAAAGCCGCCGCCGATGACCACCGCCTTTCGCGGCTCGCCGCGCTGGATCCTGGTCTCGATAGCGTCCATATCCTCGAGCGTCCAGAGGGAGAAGACGTGGGACTTCTCAACCCCGGGGATCGGCGGCACCACCGGTTTGCCCCCTTGAGCGAGGATCAGCTTGTCATAGGAGAGGGTGAGCTCCTCACCCTTGCGCCGGGCGGTTACGGTGTGCCTGTCCCGGTCGATGGCGGTCACTTCGGTCTCCACCTCGACCCGCACGTTGTACTGCTCCCGGAAGCTCTCGGGGCTTTGGAGGATCAGTTTGCTGCGCCGATCGATGTCGCCGCTTATGTAGTAGGGAAGTCCGCAGTTAGCAAAGGAGATGTCCCGACCCGCCTCGAGGATCGTGATTTCCGCCTCTTTCGAAACTCTTCGCGCCCGGGCCGCCGCGGTCGCTCCGGCGGCAACCCCACCTATAATCAGAATACGTTCCATTTCGATCTCCAGTTATATATTTTTTTTTATATATAAATGTAGAACGATCCTGATGTCAAGCGGCTATATTCAATTTTTGCTACCTAATCGATCGTGGCGATATAGGGCAGCCAACGGTACTTCTGGTCGTAGTCTATACCGTAGCCGACGATAAAAAGGTCGGGAATCTCCTTGCCCACATATTTGACCGGAACCTGCACCTGCCGTCTGACCGGCTTGTCGATGAGTGCGCAGATCTCGAGACTCGCCGGCCCCTCGAGCAGGAGCCGCTCCCGGATCTGGCTCAGGGTGAGCCCGGTATCGATTATGTCCTCAACGATGAGCACATGACGATCGTGGACCGACTCGTTGAGCCCTTTGAGGATGACCAGCTCCCCGCTGCTCTCCCGGCCGACGTAGGAGGTGGCAGCCATGAAGTCCACCTCCGCCGGAAGGTCGAGCGCCCTGATAAGGTCCGCCATAAAGACGAAGGATCCTTTGAGAAGGCCGACGAGGAGAAGGTCCTTGCCCTCGTAGTCAGCGCGAATCCGCTCGGCGAGATGTGAGACGGTGGTTCGCAACTCGGTCTCATTGAGGACCGGGTGGAGTTCAGGCTTCATGGGAGAGAATCATAGCCGAGCGATTCCGTTTTGGCGAGGCCGCCCCTCACCGCCCCCTACCGGAGCGTAGCAGCCCCCGTCACTCCCGGGTCCGAAACCCGTCAACCTCCCCGCGGATCGCCTGGAGGTAGGAGCGGTTTTTCACGCCGAGGTCGGCGAGATCGCCGCTTGCGCTTCGTATCTCCCGAACCCCCGCCTCGATCTCATCGATGCCGGTGGAAACAGCGGCGGAGACATCCCTGAGGTCGACCACGTTGCTGGTGATCTCGTTTGTCCCCTCTTTCATCTGGCTGCTGCCTTGGGTGACCTCATCGGAGATCGTCGTGAGCCGGCTGACCGCGTCGAGAACCTGGGTCCCTCCGGAGGATAGCTCTCGCAAGGTGGCGTCGATCTCGTTGAAGGTGTCGGTAAAGCCGTCCACCTCTCCCCGGAGTCGCTCAAAGGCAGTGCCTGTCTCCTCGGTCGCTCCCATGGCGTCCCGGATCGTCTCCACCGAGCTCTTGATGTTGGACCCGATGACCTCGGAGTTCTCTTTGGTCCGTTCCGACAACTTTCGGATCTCCTCGGCGACAACCGCAAAACCTCGACCCGC
>JBKHDM010000089.1:0-10264 GCA_046541355.1 Spirochaetaceae bacterium | reverse complement strand
CGGGGCCGTCTCCGCCGCAGGCCGCCGTCCCCGCCGCGGGCGGCCGCAGACCTCCAAGGCAATCTCTCTGGTCATTGCGAAGCAGGCGGTATATATTGAAGGAGTGACGGAATTGCGAGCTTACAGCTCCGAAGAGACGCCGATCCCAACCCCTCGAGCCGGAGAGTTTGTCCCCCGCACAACAAGGAGTTCCGCCCGGGACGGACTCCTCAAACGGCTTACCGCGACCTTCCTGTTTATCACCTTTCTTGCCGGTCTCAGCGGCATCGGTTTACTGATCCTCAACGTTGCCGGATAGCCGACAATCCGCCCCGTCCCGCCGACACCCCCGCCGAGGGAACAGAGCAACCCGGAACTTGCACAGACCAACCTGATTGCACCGGAGGCCTACCGGTCCAGCGGCTCGAGGTGCTCCTGATAAAACCAGTCGAAGAGTGCTGATGTGCGCGCCTGAAAGGGAGTCTCGATCTGGCCGCCGAGGATCCCGAAGAGGGTAAATACCCGGGCGCCGCCGACGCCGTAGGCGAGAACGTAGTCATCTCCACGAATGACCAGAACATGGGTAATCATCCGCTCCGGGCCGAGGACCGGGACATCCCGGTAGTGAAACCGGTCGACGTTGGTACTGCTGAACAGAAAGGCGTCGCCGGCGCTCTCAAAGGAATACTCGCTTGCGATGTAGCCGAAGGGAGGGATCTCCTGGCCGACGTGAAAACTGTCCTCCCCCTCGATGGACGTCGCGATCGGGTCGGGGAGGGGGCGGTTGGTTCCCGGGTCCGGTATCCGGTAGGAGTCGTAGAACAGCTCGTTCCACACCTCCTTTTCCGGGTTGTAGTACTCCATGTAGCTAAGCTCACTGACCGCACGAAAGGCGTTGTAAAGGCCGAGAAACTCCTCGTCGCTGACACCCCGGTCGAGGTACATCACCGCCTCGCTGATAACGTTGGGCCGCACCTGCCGGACCGAGCGCTCGAGGCGGCGGGTCATCCGGTGGTCCGGGAGGTAGCGCAGATCCCGATGATTGTCAAAGTTTCTGCTCAGCCTCCCGGTGCGTCCGAGCTCCTCCCTCGCCTCACCGTCGAGATCACCGAGAAATCCCCCTGCCTCCGGCGCCAGCTGTGCCGATAGAGTAAGCGGGAGGAAGATGAAAATGAAGGTCGCGACGGCAGCCCGAAATGGTCTCATAGCTACCCTAGACATACCACAGAGCGCGGGACACTTCAATCTGCGCTTCCTTTTTGCTATGATCATAGGTACAGAATGAGAAGAAACCTTGTAAAGCTCACCATGTTCCTGGGGGATGTAGTTCTGCTCTATTTCTCCCTCGGCCTGGTGCTCTTTCTACGCTACGGTGCCGCGTATCTCGACCAGGAGTACCTCGAGCACCTCTACCCGTTTACGATCCTCTTTGCCTTCTGGGTAACCACCTTCTACGTGATGGACCTCTATAACATCAGCGCCCCCTTTAACCACAAGCATTACCTCTACTCAATGATGGTCAACGTGGGGGTTGCGGTGCTCTTCTTCTACGCCTTTCCCGGCCTCGAGATCTCGCCCAAGACCAATCTCGCCCTGATCGCGGTGGTCTTTACGCTGTTTTTCTATTTATGGAGATTTCTGGTCAATCGCACCATGGATACCCTCGGCATAAGACGACCGGTGGTGATCGTCGGCTCCGACAACCACGCCCGGGAGCTCGCCGAAAAGATCCGGCAGAACCAGCGACTCGGGTATCGGGTCGCGGGGATCGTCCGGGACGAGAAGGACAGCTTGCCGGCGTGGATGTGGAATGACGGGGTAACGGTGATGAACGACATGGAGGAGCTGAAAGTCCTCGCCCGGGACGAGCGGGTCCACACGATAATCGTGAGCGACCAGCGCTTTCAGTCGGTCTATGGGGAGCTCTACGATCTCATCCCCCTTCGAATCAACTTCTTTCAGCTTACAAGCTTCTGGGAGGCGTTCGACGAGACGATCCCGATTTACGCCACCCGGCAGACCTGGTTCCTGGAGAACTTCAACCGGGGGCCGAACAAGGCGTACCACTTTATCAAACGCCTCCTCGACCTGCTGGTAGCTCTTGTGATCCTCCCTCCCATTCTGCTTCTCTGTCTGATTACCGCGGTGCTCGTCAAACTGACAAGTAAGGGGCCGGCTATCTATAGTCAGGTCCGGGTAGGGCGCAACGAGCGGGACTTTACCATCTACAAGTTCCGATCGATGGTCGTGGACGCCGAAAAACATGGCGCCCAGTGGGCAGGGGAGAACGACCCGAGGATCACTCCCTTTGGCCGGTTCATGCGAAAGACCCACCTCGACGAGCTGCCGCAGATCGTAAACGTCCTGAGAGGGGACATGAGCTTTATCGGGCCGCGCCCGGAACGTCCGGAGTTTGTCCACGAACTGTCCCGGAACATTCCACACTACCACCTCCGCCATCTCGTTAAACCGGGGCTTACCGGCTGGGCCCAGGTAAAGTACCGCTACGGCTCGAGCGAGGAGGATGCGGCGACCAAGCTGATGTACGACCTGTACTACGTAAAGAACGTCTCCTTCGTCCTCGACTTCAAGATCGCCCTCAAGACCATACTCATAATCCTCTCGAAAGGAGGGCGTTAACCTGCTGCGCGTTCTGCATATCATCACCCGCCTCGCAAACGGTGGGGCCGGAGAGAATACCCTCTACTCGGTAAACGGTATCGACCCCGAGCGCTACAAGGTCGACCTCGCCGTCGGAGAGAACAACGAACAGGCGATGATCGACAAGATCACGATCTCGCCCGATGTCAGCCTCAAGACCATCAGCGGCCTCAGGCGGGACCCCTCACCATGGCAGGAGCTCAGGGCGCTGTCTGAGATCCGGCGGCTTATCCGGGAGGGGAACTACGCCATCGTTCATACCCACGGCGCCAAGGCGGGCATCCTCGGGCGGATCGCCGCACACCGCGAGGGCGTGCCGGTTATCATAAACGGCATCCACGGCATCACCTTTTCCGACCAGATGGGTCGAGTCTCCCGGGAGGTCTATCGCCTCATCGAGCGCTACGTCGCCCGATTTACCACCCACTTCGTCTCCGTCGGTGAGGATATCAAGGAGAAGTACCTCGCCGCGGGAGTCGGAAGCAGGGAGAAGTACACCGTGATCCATAGCGGGATGGAGCTATCCCGCTTTCAGGCGGCGGCCGATCTGCCCGCCGAGGAGATAGCGGCCATCAAGGAGGAGCTCGGCATCCCGCCCCAGGCAACGGTGATCGCCAAGATCTCCCGCCTGGAAAAGCGAAAAGGCTACCCCTACTTTCTCAGAGCCGCCCAGCGGCTCCTGCGGAGCTGCTCCCCCCAGCAGACGGGGGTCTACTTTCTCATTGTCGGTGACGGCCCGGAGCTCGAGTCGATGCGCGCCTACGCGTCAGAGCTCGGTGTCGCCGAGCGTGTCGTCTTTACAGGCTACCGCAGGGATGTGGAGCGAATGTTTGCCGCTTCGGACATCGTCGCCCTCACCTCCCTCTGGGAGGGACTACCCCGGGTACTCGTGCAAGCCGCGGCGTGCGGCAAGGCTATCGTAACTTTTGACTGTGACGGCGCCTGGGAGATCGTCGAGGAGGGCCGGACCGGCTACATCGTCGGGATGAAGGATGAGGCCAACCTCTACCGCCGCCTCGACCGCCTCGTCGCCGACCGTCGCCTCCGGGAAGAGATGGGCCGGAGGGCTCGAAGCAAGGTGGACGAAAGCTGGAGTCGCGAGGCGATGATCCGCTCCATCGAGACGCTCTACGACCAGCTCCTGGAAAACCGTGGGCTGCCGGCGCCGGGAGCGAGGCGGGAAGCCGGGCATCCGTTGCGGATCGTCATGGTCACCCAGGAGGACCCGTTCTACATACCCCTCTTTTTTCGCGAGTTCTTCCGCCTCGCCGAGCTTCGCCGCGAGCTCGTCGACGGCGCCGCCACCCCGGGGCGCCCGGTAGAGATTCGGGGCGTTATGATCCAGCGCCCCCTCGGAAACAGAAGCGCATCCGGGCTTGCCCGACGGATATGGCAGCTCTACGGCAGTCTCGGTTTTGTCCGGATGGGAGTGCGTTACCTCGGGGCAAAGCTGCTCAAGCAGCTCGACCCGCGCCGGTCGGTGGAGGGCGCTGCCCGTAGCGCCGGGGTAATGGTGCTGCCGATGCGCGACGCGAACGGGGAGAGCTTTGTCAACTTTGTCCGGGATGAGCAGATCGATCTTGTCGTCTCGGTCTCGGCCTCGCAGATTTTCAAGGCTGAGATCCTCAACGCCCCACGCAAGGGGTGCATCAACCTGCACAACGCCCCCCTGCCGCGCTACCGCGGGATGCTTCCCAACTTCTGGCAGATCTACCACGGTGAGTCCGAGTCGGTCCTGACGATCCATCAGATGGCGGAGGAGCTCGACCGGGGAGATATCCTCCTGCGGCGACCAACACCAATCCGCCCCGATATGAGCCTCGAAGAGCTTATCAGAGAGACAAAGGTGAAGTCCGCCCGGGCGCTCTGGACCCTCCTCGACCGCTTCGCCACGGACACCGTCGAACCAACCCCCCTGCCCGACGAGGCCGGCAGTTACTTCAGCTGGCCAACCAGGCAGGAGGCGCGGGAGTTCCGTCGTCGAGGGAGAAAGCTCCTGTGACCGCTCCAGGCGGCGGCCTCCCTCCGATGGCGATGACCATCGATGTGGAGGATTGGTTCCAGGTTGAGAATCTGAAGGCCGCCATACCCCGGGAGAGCTGGGAGGAGCGAAACCTCAGGGTAGAGGCGAACACCAGGCTCATTCTCGACATTTTCGATGAAACCGGGATCGAGGGGACCTTCTTCTGCCTCGGCTGGGTCGCCGAGCGACTGCCCCGCCTCATACGGGAGATCGCCGAGCGAGGCCACGAGGTCGCCTCCCACGGCTACGGCCACGAGCTCCTCTACGGAATCGGACCGACGCGGTTTCGCGAGGATATCCGCCGCGCCCGGTCGCTCCTCGAGGACGCCTCGGGGCAGGAGATTGTCGGGTACCGGGCGCCGAGCTTTTCGATCACCGACTGGGCCCTCGATATCCTCGCGGAGGAGGGCTACCAGTACGACTCGAGCTTTTTTCCCGCAAGCGGCCACGACCGCTACGCCCGCCTCCCGGCGCAGTATTTCCAAAGAAGCTCCCACCCCGCTGGGGGAGGGGGAGCGGCAGAACAGGAGCGCCCGGGGAGAGAGAGGATTGCTCCCCCCTTTGTGAGCAAACTCCCAACCGGTATCACAGAGCTCTCCATTCCGGTCCTCGAGCTCTTCGGCAAAAGGATCCCCTGGGGCGGGGGCGGCTACTTCCGCCTCTACCCGCCGGGAGTATTTCGCGCCGGCTTTGCCGCGGCAGCGAGGCAGCACGGCGGGGCGCTCTTCTACCTCCACCCGTGGGAGGTGGACCCGGGCCAGCCGCGGGTAGAGGGCATCCGACGCAGCTACGCCTTTCGCCATTACGTCAACCTCGAAAAGACCGCGGAGCGCCTCCGGTCTCTGTGCAGGAGCTTCCGCTTTACCAGCTGTCGGAAGGTAGTCTAAGGGCGAAGACGGCCGGCCTACCCTCGCGCCTTTCTGACCTTCGCCATAAACTCAGCAACCCGCGCCTCCTCCACCTCGTTCCAGATGTATCCGTCCCGCTTGAAGGTGGTGGCAACGATCGCGCCGTCCGCCACCGCGAGTTGATCCGCCACGTTGCCGACCCGGACACCGGTGTTCGCAAATACCGGGGTCTGCGGCACCGCCTCTTTTACCAGCCGCAGGTCCTCCCCGGAGGTCTCCGCTCCCGCGGTGAGGCCGG
Organism: Spirochaetaceae bacterium; assembly: GCA_046541355.1. Lineage (GTDB taxonomy): Bacteria > Spirochaetota > Spirochaetia > DSM-27196 > Alkalispirochaetaceae > CAYZHV01. The sequence goes on along the minus strand of JBKHDM010000089.1, from coordinate 4,455 downwards.
AAACGCACAGACCGTCGGGCTCCGCGTTAAAAACCGTAGACCGGGCGATGTCTGCAAGTTTCCGGGGGGCCATATAGACCGCCGCCTCGGGAACAATGTTAAACAGAAGCTTCACATCCTGCCCGCCCACCGCGTGCTGGTGGCGGACCACCTCGCCACAGTTGGTCTCCCAGGTACCAAAGTCGCTTGCATAGACGCCGGTAAAGATCTCCCGGACAAAGCGAGCCCCGGTTGCCACGGCGAGATCGATAGAGGCGGCGGGATCCCACAGGACATTTACCCCGAAGGGGACGGAGATCTCGCCGTAGAGCTCGGCGACAATCCTCGCCATGGAGGCCGTGGTGATCGTGTGCACCTTGGTCAGATAGGGAAGGCTCTGCTCGTTGGAGAACATTACCGCATCGACCCCACCGTCCTGGAGCGCCCTGAGGTCCTTTCGTGCCGCCTCGACCACCGCCTCCATGCCGCCACGACTGTCAAACTTTGGATCCCCCGGCAGGGGTTTGAGATGACACATCGCGATTATCGGTTTTTCCGTACCAAACAGCTGCTTCAACCACTCCATCGTCTTCTCCTCAAAAGTTGGTTCAGAAAATCTATGATGACCGGTATGCCCTCGGCTGCCGGAGACCGGTCACTACGGTTCAAAACAGAACGCTCTGCTACGGGGCGATGTCTATCACCACATCCGAGAGTTTGAGCGCCTCCGCGAGAGGTCCCTCGGGCATCGCGTCGGTAACAAGAATATCCACCACCGCGAGGGAGGCCACCTGGCGGAACACCACCCGTTCGAACTTTGCAGAGTCCGCAAGGAGCACCACCTGCTTCGCCCCGGAGAGCATCGCCCGCTTTACCGCCGCGTCCTCCGGGTTGAACTCCGTGAGCCCCGCCACGCCGTCGACACCCCCTATGGATAGAAAGAGCCGGTCCACAAAGAAGCGACGGAAGAACTCCGTGGCGACGTCCCCCACCAGGGAGCGCTCCCCGGGACGAACCGTCCCGCCCGGCATCAGTAGCTGAAGGCCGGGCCGTTCGAGCAACTCCTCGGCCACCGGCAGGGAGGGGGTGAGAACGGTGATGTTTCGTCGCTCGTCGATCGCCCGGGCAAGTTCCATCGTCGTGGAACCAATATCGAGGGAGACGCTCTCGCCGTCGCCTATCATCTGCGCTGCCCGACGGCCAATCTTTCGCTTCTGATCGAGACGCTCGAGCATTCGCGCAACCAACGGCGGCTCGTAACTTCGGCCAAGCTCGAGAACCGCCCCACCGTGGACCCGACGGACGAGTCCCTGCCGCTCGAGCTCCCTCAGGTCCCGGCGGATCGTCATTTCCGAAACACCGAGACGCTCGGCGAGGTCGGCAACCCGGAGCTTTCCGTCCCGTTCGAGATGGGAGGCGATCGCGAGGAGCCGCTGTTGGGCGGATGGGGTGTTCATTATGTGGTGAATCTACCATGTAGGATGTCCGAATGCAACATATCTTTGGTGTCCTCCACCCTGGGGATAGGGCGGGGCCGAAGTTATTGTTCCATCAGTAGTTGGAGTCTCCCGATTCCTACCTTTCCGGTGTTGCGGGGTTCTGGGCGCGTAACTCTATATTTGGCAGTTAGATAGGATGCTGGTATCCCCAGGGTGGAGGACAGTAAGGAGGGGCTACCCGCATTGGCATAGTAAAACCTAGCCTCCCTGCGCTCAGGGACAAAAAAAGGCTGTCCGGAACCGGACAGCCTGCAATGCGCGACGATTATGCTACAGCAAATGGTGCGTGAGTTCGTCGCGCACAATCGAAGGGTATCAGTAATACCCTGGTACGGCAAGGAGGTGTGGCTCTTGAGAAGCTCGCTGCCCAGGTGAGACCGTAGCTGTCGCTGACAGGTTCCGGCAGCAGGTGCCGTCACTTGTCGAGGGGGGACTCCCGCCGGATCGCCTCTTTCCGCTTTCCGAAGACGAGGCGGTCGTAGCCGAGGAAGTTCAGGATTACCGCGACGACGATACCGAGGAGCGCGTTGGGACGGTAGTCCATCCCGGTGAGGGAGAGGGCGTAGAACATCCCGGTCCGAATGAAAGCGGAGACAAAGGTAACCGCGTGGAACGATGCGAGTGCCCGCAGTCGCGCGGCGGCCCCCTCGAGGTGGACCTGCCAGGTGATGTGGCGATGGAGGTAGAACCCAACGAGGATCGACACCTCGATACTGACAATGTTTGCGATGTTCTGGCCGGTAAGATCAGAAAGTCCCGCAAGCTCGACTAATGCGGTAATGGTGAGAATCTGGCTCAGGGCGACGATGATGCCGTTCATACCGTATCGGATAAACTTTGCCAGGCTCGTTGTGTTGAACTTGAGCACACAGTAGAGGGCACGAAAGGCGTCCTTCAGGCCGATCTTCTTCCCTTCCTCGTAGGTCCTGCCGGCGTAGGAGATTCCCACCTCGTAGATCCGCACCCCCTCGTTTCTCGCGAGGTGGGCAACCTTGGCGGTGATCTCAGGCTCTATCCCGAAGCGGTTCTCGGTGACGGTTATCCGGTCGAGAACGGGCTTTCGGAACATCTTGTAGCAGGTCTCCATATCGGTGAGATTGAGATCCGAGAGCATGTTGGAGAGCCAGGTTAAGGCTTTGTTACCGACACTGTGCCAGTAGTAGAGGATACGGTGGCTCTCCCCTCCGGCGAAACGGGAGCCGTATACGACGTCGGCCTTCCCGTCGATGATCGGTTTGAGGAGCTTGGCATACTCGTTAGGGTCGTATTCGAGGTCCGCGTCCTGAACAACCACGACATCCCCGGTTGCCGCGGCAAAGCCGGTCTGCAGAGCGCGGCCTTTTCCGCCATTCTGTTCGTGATAGATTACCCGGTGGCGATCTTCGTAACTTTTCAGGATGTCACGGGTGCCGTCTGTGGAGTAGTCATCCACGATGACGAGTTCGAGCTCCGGCACCGCTGCCGGAAGCTCGACCCGTTCGACGACGTCGATAATGTTTCGAATCGTGCCGACCTCGTTGTAGACCGGCATTACCACGGTAAGCTTCAAGGGGTTATCGGCCCACGCCCTTGTAGGTGAACCCTGCTTCCTTCGCTAGCTCCGGTTCGAGAACGTTTCGCGCGTCATAGATGACCCGGCCCTTCATCACCGCCCTCGCGCGGTCGAGGTCGAGACTGCGGTAGGCGTTCCACTCGGTGACGATTATGAGGGCGTCCGCTCCTTTGAGGGCCTCAAAAGCGTCGTTGGCCACGGCGACCTTCTCCTGAAAGAGATCCTTGAAGTTCTCCCCCGCTTCCGGGTCGTGAGCCTGGACCTTTGCGCCCGCGTCGAGGAGCGCCTGGGCTATGGTTATCGCCGGGGATTCCCTGATGTCGTCGGTCTCTGCCTTAAAGGCGAGCCCGAGCATTGCGATCGTCTTACCCTTTACGCCGCCCACAAGCTCCATAAACTTCTCGGCGGCGATCTCCTTCTGCCGCTCATTCGCCCGGACAACCTCTTTGATGAGGCTCATGTCCACCCCGAAATCGTCTCCCGTGGAGACGATCGCTCTCGTGTCTTTGGGAAAGCAGCTGCCACCGTAGCCCGGTCCGGGATGGAGAAACTTCGGGCTGATTCGCCCGTCCATACCCATACTCCGGGAGATCTCGTGGATATCAGCCCCCGTCGCCTCGGCGAGGTTCGCCATCTGGTTGATAAAGGTGATTTTTGTCGCGAGAAAGGCGTTGGAGGCGTATTTGATCATCTCGGCAGTCTCCAGGGAGACCCAGACGATCGGCGTCTCAATCAGGTACAGACTCCGATAGACATCCTCCATGTACTCCTTCGCACGCTCGTCCTCCACACCGATCACCACGCGGTCGGGATGGAAAAAGTCCTGAACAGCCTTGCCCTCCCGCAGAAACTCCGGGTTGGAAACGACTGAGAACTCCACCCCCGGTGCCGCTTCCTCGATAATCGATTTAACCCATCGATTGGTTCCTACGGGCACCGTGGACTTGCAGACAACAACCTTGTACCCGTTTAAATTCTTGGCAACGGTCTTTGCCGCCCGCTCCACCTGGGAGAGGTCGGCGCCGCCGTCCGCCTTCGGCGGTGTACCTACCGCGAAAAAGACGATCTCCGCCGCCTGGATAGCCGCGTTCACGTCGGTGGTAAAGGAGAGTCGCTTCGCCTCGAGATTCCGCTCGAGGTAGTCCTTCAGCCCATGTTCAAAGATTGTCGGGATGCCCTTGTTGAGCTTCTCCACAATTGATTCGTTTATGTCCACACCGATGACGGTGTTTCCAAAGTCCGCCAAGCCCACCGACGAGACGAGCCCGACGTATCCTGTTCCGATTACTGCGATTCTTTTAGACATTGTATTGTTCCTCGCCGAGTACCATACCACACCGCCGAGGCTGTGTGGAGGCAAAAAGCGGCAATGTCCTCCACCCTGGGGATAAAAGCAGCCTAAGCCGTGCAGTAGGCTGGAGTTAG
>JBKHDM010000088.1:0-10735 GCA_046541355.1 Spirochaetaceae bacterium | reverse complement strand
ACCCGGACCGAGAGGCCCGGCCTGGTGTTCTCGAACCTGACCGAGCCGCCGAGCTGTCCTGAGAGCGCCTCCACGAGTTGCAGGCCGAGAGAGTCGCGATGAGCCTCCACCTCCCCTACTATCCCCGGTCCACTGTCCGAGACCTCGAGGTGGACGTCTCCCTCTCGCTGCTCGAGGGAGAGTCCAACGGTTCCCGCTGTGTCGCTGTAGGCGTACTTGAACGCATTGGAAAGCAGCTCGTTGATGATCAGTCCGAGAGGGATCGCCTGGTCCAGGTCGAGGGGAAACTCTTCGACCTTGCTTATGACCGTAATCCTGCCGGCTGATAGATCCATGGAATGTGCCACCGTCGAGACAAGGTCATTCAGGTAATCTCTCATGTTGATCCGTGAGAGGGAGCTCGATTCGTAGAGATGCTCGTGGACCAGGTAGGCGCTGTCGGTAAAGTGCTTGCCGTCGAGCATCTCGCTGTGCACGGTTGTCCCTAAATCAACGTCCGCCTCCAGGAGATCACGAATGCCACTATCGATGTGGGTCGTCCACTTGAACTCCGCCGAAACGCGTGCATCGTGTGCCGACAAAGTGTAACGGCGCCGGTGGCAGCGGTAAAGGGCAGGTAGAGGAAAACGTAGAGAACGGCAGCGCCCGGATTGTACGACCCTCGCCGGTCAGACGTCCCTTTGCCGTGCCGCCAAGACGGATGAGACGCCGAGGTAGGCAAGAAATGCGATAGCCGCGGTCAGCGAGATTGCCGGGCCCACGGCAGCGCGAGCGGCCAGCCATCCAAATACGATTCCGAAGGCGATGGTCGAAAGCTGCTGAAACTGAGATACAATCGACTCCGCCGTCGCCCGGAAAGCGGACTCCGCGGCATCGTGCACCTCACAGAGCATCAAAACCTCAAAGGCGCCCCAGAGCAGATATGTGAAAAGGAGCAGCGGAATGCCCAGGAGTATCGATATAAAGCCGAAGAGTGACTGAATGATGAGCATCGTCAGGGTAAGGGCGAGGTAGAAGCCGCGACGCCGGGCGATACCGGAAAGTCTCTCGCCGAGCAGGCTACCTGCCCCGTGGAGCAGATAGACCGCCGCGGCGATTACGCCGAAAGACCAGACCGGCAGCCCGCTGTCTCTCAGGTGGAGGACGGCAAACTCATCGAGATAGGTGATCGAGCCTGCCACAACGACCCCTGCAATCAGCGGAGGGAGGAGCGCCGGTGTGGTGGTAATTGCACGGAGGCTCTGCTTAACAATCTCCAGAAGAGAGAGCGCAGGCTCGTCGACAACCACCGTCGGGCCTGAGGGAGCGAGATCTCCCGAAGTCAGGCTCTCCGATTCCGAACGCACAGATGAGGACCGCACCGGGCGTCGCTCTCTCAGACCGACCAGACTTACCGCTGCCAGGAGTCCTCCCGTGGCCCCGGCGGCGTAGAGCAGTTCCATCCCGAGCACCTCGGAGAGAAAGCCCCCTGCGCCGAGGGCGACCACGAGGACCGCGCTGTCAAAGGCTCTGAGTCTGCCGAGCTGCCGGCGGAACTCAGCCAGGCGCCCCTCGGCGGAAAGCTCCTCGTAGACAAAGGCGTTAAAGGTCCCGCTTACCAGCACCTCCCCCACCGCAGCGACGGAGATGGCAAGGGCAAAGTGCATAAACCGCGTCGCCACCATGATGATCGCAAACTCAACGGCCTGGGCGAGGGCGGCTACCATGAGGAGTGTTATGCGGCTGACGCGATCGGCGAGAATCCCTGCGGGAATTTCGAGGGCGAACACCAGGATGACGAAGATGATCTCGACAACCACGACATCCTGTACCGACATCGACCGCGACTCCCAGAAGAGGCGCTCGATAACGTAGGCGAAGACGAGATTCCTGCATAACGTGTACATGTACAGGGGCAGCAGTTGTGCCTTCACGGTGACCTCCTGAGAGCGTGGATGTAACGACCTCTCAACTGGACCGGGGAAGCACGGGATTCAAGGTTGAAACCAAGTCAATGTCGGCGAATCATCTCTCGAAACTATATCCTCCCCGCATACGCCGGTCAACGGCCGAACTGAGAGGTGGGCGCAAACGGCAGCGCTCCAGCAATTAGAAGTAAGGAGGCCGGCGGGCGGGGGCTCCGGCGCGGGCGCGGGCTCTGCGTGGGCGCCGGCATCGGCCCCGGCGCCGGCGGTGACCCCGGCGCGGGCGTGACAAGCTCGTCGGCGGCGTCCGGAATCCGGGAGGCTCTACCCTGAGGCTGCGAGGCGCCTCCCGAGGGCGGCGATATGCTCCGGCCGGATGCCACAGCAGCCACCGACCGCCGAGACACCGAGATCAAGCCAGCCGAGGGCGGCCTCACTAAACTCCTCGGGCGTAAGGGTGTTGTCAAACCGCCAGTGGGGCATCTCGAAGATCCCGTGGTGCGGATAGGCAAAGAGTGGGCGATCCCAGAGCTCGGCGACCTCACCGATCGCCTCGGGCGTTATGGTCACCTCGGTGTGCATAACCCCGACTGCCTGGGGGGTCCCGGATTGGTCGAGGATCGCCTCGATCCCCTCCGCAAAGGGGTCGCTTGAGCCGAAAAGGGTGAGCCTGCCGGACTGATCGTGCTCAGCGCTCATCCCGAGCCAGACCGGCAGCCCGGTCTCGAGGGCCGCGTTGAGGCAGAGGGCGGTCTCTCTCACATCCCGCATCATCTCCAGGATAATCAGGTCGACCCCCTCCTCCGCGATAATCCGGGCCTGGGCGCGGTAGCCCTCCCTCGCTGGTCCTGCTCCCTCGATTACCGAGGCGTCGAGACCGTGGGAAAAGGTCGTTGTGGACATCGACCCGGCGACCCAGATCGGTCGGTCGGGATTGACCTCTCGGTACTCCCCCCTCGCCTCGAAGGCGAGCCGCAGCGCCTGCCGGTTCGCAGGCTCGAACTCATCTTCCAGGCCCGAGGAAACCATAATGTGAAAGTTCGCCGGGTAGGTGTTTGCTACGATAATCTCTGCGCCGGCATCGAGATAGGAGCGGTGGACCCCTCGGACGATGTCCGGGTCCAACAGGTTCGCTTGAGCACTCCACGCACCGGGGTGCATGGTGGCACCCTTGCGTTCTATCTCGGTTCCCGTCCCGCCGTCGATGAGGATCGTCGGGCCACGGGTGAGACGCTCGTGGAGGGAGGTTTCTTCACTCATATCTCCACCATTGCATACTTCTCTTGCTGTCCTCCACCCTGGGGATAACGGCCGAACCATCTAGTGAGCCTGTGTACAATTACGTGCCCCTGGGATAAGGAAAGGCGGGAAACCCGTTTTTTTGGACGCAATTCTTTACAGTGCAGTGAGTTAGGAGATTTTCATCCCCAGAGTGGAGGACACTACCCCCGCACGGCCCTCGTCGGCAATCACCTGACAACGGCAGGAGCAAAGCCCCCGGACCCTCCCCTCGTGCCACACGATCTGTGGCGAAAGGATCACGTGATTTGCGGCATACGATAGTGACTCTCAGAGGCGATACTCTCTAGGTACCGGGTGGTTCGAAGCACCTCCGGGGAGGAAGCAAACGCTGCTATGAAAGACGAAAAAGTAATTCTCCTCGTGGAAGATGAGTGCGTTATCGCGCTCCACGAGAAGCTCCTTTTAGGGCAAAACGGGTACTCGGTGCACACGGTCTCCTCCGGGGAGGCGGCGGTAGCATGGGTCACCGAAGGAAAGCGGGTCGACCTGGTACTGATGGATATCGATCTCGGAGACGGGATCGACGGCACCGAGGCGGCGAAACGTATTCTCGAGGTGCGCACTCTTCCTGTCGTCTTTCTAACCTCCAACGCCGACCGGGAGATGGTCCGAAAGGTAAAGCAGATCTCCATCTACGGCTACGTCCTGAAGACCTCCGGCGAGTTTGTCCTCCTCGAAGCGATCACCACTGCCTTTGAGCTGTTCAACGCTCACACGAGGCTACAGGAGTTGGAGGGGCGCTACCGGGCAACCGTCGAGCCGCCGCCGGTCCCGTGCCGTTCTCTCGATAACGGCGGACTGCCCCACCCCCTTACTACCTCGAGGGGTGAGGGCAAGCTGTGTCCCGACTCTCACGGGGAGGAGCACTATCTGAAGCGCGAGCTCTACGATCTGGTACGAACGGAGGAGTCGATCTTCGAGTTTCTTCAGGCCGGCTCCCTCGACGGCCTCTGGTACTGGGACCTCCAGAACCCGGAAAACGAGTGGATGAGTCCGAGGTTCTGGACCCTCCTCGGCTACGACCCAGATGAACGTTCGCATCATTCCTCCGAGTGGCAGGAGCTCATAGCTCCGGAGGACCTGGAGCGAGCTACAGAAAACCTCACCATGCACCTCGATGACCCGGATCATCCCTACGACCAGGTTGTCCGTTACACCCACAAGAACGGGACTTCTGTCTGGGTGCGCTGTCGAGGGATCGCGATCCGGGACAGCGAGGGCAAGCCGACCCGCATGCTCGGAGCTCACAACGACTTTACCCCTCTCATGACGGCCTTGAACGCAAAAGATCTCCTGCTTAAAGAGTTTAACCACCGGGTAAAGAACAACCTCGCCATGGTGGACGCCCTCGTTCAGCTCAAGCAGCGGGAGGCGGGTGACATCCTCGACCTCTCGGACCTGCGCCACCAGATCGACACGATACGGATGGTACACGAGACCCTCCAGCAGTCGGACACCTTCTCCCTCGTCGACATCGGTCCCTATATCGAACGCCTCCTGAAAGGGGTTTTCTCCACCGCCGTCGAGCCGGTTGAGCAGAAGGTACGGGGAGAGAACCTTCTCGTCTCCACCAGAAAGGCAGCCCCCTTAGGCCTCATCATCAACGAGTTGGCCGTAAACGCGCAGAAGCACGGCTTCAACGGCGAAAAGGTGCGGAAGTTCAGCGTTGCCATTTCCGAGGACAAGAAGAAAGACTGGCTCCAGATTACCGTCTCAAACTCCGGCCATCCAATCCCGAAAGGGATCGATATGGATAACCCCTCCACCCTCGGTCTGCGCCTCGTCTGCGCCCTTACATCCCAGATAGGCGGCACGATGTCGGTCCTCAGAGAACCCTCCCCCAAGTTTGTCCTCTCCTTTCCCAGGCAGCTCGACGAGTAAGCGTCTCAAAGCGTGATAGCCTCAAGCCGAAGGCGGCACCACCCGGAGACCGGACCGGCGTTTGCCTGAGCCCGCGTCGGTTATCTCCGAAAGGGTAATGGTCCGGCCGAAGGGTTTGCCGTCGAGACCGTAGAGGGGGCGCGCTTTCGCCAGATAAAAGCGCTCCGACTGGTTGCGGCTGACCCTGAAGGAAGCATCCTCGGTCTCACTTCCGAGGGCAAGGAGCAAGAGCTCCGGGTACTCGTCCATCGCCTCGCCGAAGTTCTCACCCTCCACGGAGTTTCCCTCTCCAACGGCAAAGGTGTTCGCCGCCCGATTAGCGTAGAGAATCTCCCCCTCCGAGTTGACTACGAAAACCGCCTCCGGGAGCTGATCGAGGAGTATATCCTTTGCAACAACCACAACATCGAGGATTCTGTGACGTCTGAGCGTCCGATTCACTATTCCGAAGGAGACCAACAGGAGAAAGGGAGTCGGATTGACCAGGGTGAATGCCCCGATACCGAGGACGTAGAGGAGTCCGCCGAGCATCGGAAGCGCCATCGCCGACGCCAAGGAGATGTAGCGAGCTCTGAGAGCCTCCATCGCTTTCGCCCCCTTTCTCAGAATCTGCAGGAGGGAGAGGGCGTAGAGCAGGTACTGGTAGGGAACAAAAACCAGGTTGTGCCACGGGCCGTAGTCCGCCCGGAGGACCGTTGCTCCCCGGATGCGCAAAACCTCCGGTGAGCCTCGAAAGAGTCCGGGCAGTACGCCGCTGAAGGCAAGGACGACGGTAATGAGGGGGACCGGGATGAGCAGGAGGAGCATCGGTGTCGAAATCGCGTTCTTTCCAAGGATCGTGTTGACCGTGGCGTACCAGAGAAGCGGGGCGGCACCGATTCCGAAGAACTGGAGATTCGCCCAGAAGAGCATCGAATCCCGGTCCGTCGCGGCAAGTTCGAGGCCGTAGGCGCTGGTCCAGACAAAGAGGGAGAGAACCGTCCAGAAGAACCAGTGGGATCCCCGGGCCTCCCGGTTTCTGAAGAGATAGACCGCCAGGTAGAGGGCGAAGGCGGACGCGATGAAAAGTATCCAGGCGAGGGGTGAGAGTTGGTATTCAGCCATAACAAATACGTCCACCCACCATTATAGCCCGGGAGAGCGTGGAAATCGGTGCTAATTCACCTACAGGTGCTGACAACCGGCTCGGTAGCGACTACGATTATATGCAGTACGGAGTGATAACAAGATAGAATGGCCGCAAGACCATCAGACATCCTTCTGGTCGAAGATGAGACGATCATCGCCCTGGGGACAAAGCAGCTGTTGGAAGAGCGTGGCTTCAGGGTCACCACCGCCCACACTGCGGCGGGCGCGGTATCCGCGGCACGGGAGCGCGCCTTCGACCTGGTCCTGATGGATATCGACCTCGGTCCGGGAGAGCCCGACGGTCCCGAGGTGGCTGCCCGGCTGCTCGAGGAGCGCACCCTCCCGATCGTCTATCTCACATGCCACAGCGAAAAGGAAATAGTCGAGCGGGTTCGTGGCCTAACCGCATACGGCTACGTTCTGAAGAACTCCGGAGAGTTCGTTCTCCTCCAGTCGATCGAGACCGCCCTGGAACTCTTTCGTGCCCATCAGGCTCTCGAGGAGGCCTCCACCCGAAAGCGGGAGACCGAGGAGCGTTACCAGCTTGTTGTCCGGCACGCGGAGGAGGCGATTACTCTCTTTGACACCGAGGGGCGAGTTCTTCTCATGAACGAGAAGGCCGCGGAAAATCTGGGAGGAAAGCCTCGAGATTTTTCCGGTAAACGGCTCTCCGATTTCCTGCCACCGGCGGAGGCGGATCACGCGCTTGCCGGTCTCCAGCTCGTTTTGGAGCGTCGCGAGAGTTCGGTCAGCGAGTGGGAGGTGCACCTCCCGGACGGCCCACACTGGTTCCGCTCCCGGATTTACCCTGTTCTCGATGATGATGGAGTTGTCCTCTCCCTTTTGAGCTCGAGTCTCGATATAACCGAGCAGGTTCGTTCCGCTAAGCTCTACCAGCTGGTGGTGGAACATATGGGCGATGTTGTCGCCTCCTGTGACAGCGAGTTCAACCTTACCTACCTGAGCCCCTCGTCGGAGCGACTCTTTGGCTTTACCATGGAGGATTTCCGTGGGATGAGCGGCCTCGATGTGATACACCCCGAGGATCGTCACGAAATCATGGAGAGCATTGGTGCGAGCGTAGACCGTGGAGAGCGGTATAAGGTGAGCAGGTTTCGGGTTATCACCCGCGAGGGTCGGACAGTCTGGGTCGAGAGCACGGCGACCTTCCTCTACGGCGAGACCAACGCCCTCGAGACAATCGTCGCGGTCGCCCGGGATATCACCGACCAGGTTGCCACCGAACAGGCGCTCGCAGCCGCCGAACGATCCGCGAGGATAGTGGCCGATTCGGTGCCTATCCTCGTCTACGCCTACGATTTCAACACCGGGAGGAACAGCTGGGCCAATCGGGCGCACCGGGAGTACTTCAAAGCTGCGGGGTTCGAGGGGATAGCGGAAGCGGAGGGGGAGCGGGTGCTCAGCGCGATCCATCCGGAGGACCGTGAGCCGCTGTTTGAACAGCTCCGACGGGCGACAGCCGCCGGCTACAACCCGGAGGATACGATTACCCTGCGCTGCTGGAACGGAACCGGCTGGGACTGGTTCCTTCATCGCCACTGCCTCCTCAACACCGGCGAGGGGGGTGAGCCTCACTCCGTCCTCGGGGTTCTCACCCCAATAAACGAGCTCAAGAGGAGGGAGAACGACGCGACCGTCGAGATGCAGCGACGGGATCTCCTCTGGCAGGAGATAAACCATCGGGTCAAAAACAACCTCACCCTGGTCTCCTCCCTCCTGAGCTTGCAGGAGCAGGCAATCGGGGTCGACCTCTCCGGGGCGAGGAGGCAGATCGAGGCGGTAAGCCAGGTGCACCATCTGCTCAGCGAAGAGGCTGGAAGCGGCGCCGTCGACATCGCCCGTTACGCCCGGGCGGTGGTCGACTCCCTCCGGGGGGATTACGAAGTCGCATCGGTGGAACTCGACGCTCCCCGGATTACCATCGCCTCCCGGGAGGCGGTCATGGTAGGCCTCATCCTTAATGAGCTTGTCACCAACGCTCTCAAGCACGGCCGCATGCCCGCCGCGGCTTCCGGCCTCTCCCAGGATCACGCGACGGCCGCGACTTCCGGCGCACCCGGGAGGGTGGAGGTTCGGCTCACCGGTAGCGCCGAGGAGCTGACCGTCGCGGTAAGCAACGACGGACCCTACCTGCCGGAATCATTCGACATCACCTCCGACGCCGGCCTCGGCCTGCAGCTCGTCCAGGCCCTCGCCGCCCAGGGAGGCGGCAGCCTCGAGGTGAGGCGGGAACCCCGGACGGAGTTTGCCGTCACCCTGAACCTGTCACAGCCGGGGGCGTAAAACCGGGTGACCGAGACATCACCATAAGCTTCGCCTGCTCCACCCAGTCGCTCCTCACGTTGCCTCACCGGTAAACCGTTGTACTCTTCTCTTGCCTGGTGGAGCCGGTTGCAGGAAATTGCGCCGTAAACGTCTGTAAAAGAACAGGTTAGCCCATTTCTGTCCCCAGGGTGGAGGACACTACCTGACGGTTGTTACTATATTGTGAAGGTGAAACGAGTCAGACCGTACCGACCGCTCATGGTTATCGCATCGCTGTCCCTGATGTTCCTCCAGATGACCATGGCGTCGACCGATGTGGCAGCGCAGACCCGGAGTATCGGCTCTTCCGTCGAGGGGCGTCGGATCGAGGTAGCCGTATTCGGAGATGGACCGCAGGATATTTTGATGGTCGGGGGAATTCACGGCGCCTACGAGGCAAACTCCATCGCCCTCGCCCGGCGCTTTGCAGACTACTACCGTTCCGACCCGAGTCGCCTGCCGGAGCGCTTTACCCTCCATATCATAGACAACATGAATCCCGACGGCCTGCACAGCATCACCGGGGACACCCCGTTTGAGGAGTTCGACTTCCGCGCTGTTGATGCCCGGTCCGGTCGGTTCAACGCCAACGGAGTCGACCTCAACCGCAACTGGGCCGATGACCAATGGCGCCCTGAGTCGACCTGGAGGAATCGGGTAGTAGACGCCGGGAGCGCCCCGTTCAGCGAGCCGGAGACCCGGGCGGTCCGGGACTACTTTGAGGAGATAGAGCCGGTGGTGAGCGTTTTTTATCAGAGCGCAGGGGGCTTTATCTGGTACAGCGGCGCCGAGGAGGGGTGGACCGAAGCCCTGGAACTCGCCGAGGCGTACGGGCTGGCGAGCGGATATAGGGTTGTCCGTCCCGAGCCACGAGAGTCGGAGGAACAGGACAACATAACCGGTTCGGCGGACGATTACTTTTACGAGGAGCGTCACCGCAATCTCACCGTGGAGCTCACAACCCACTACGTTGTCGAGTGGGAGCGCAACCTCGCCGGTTTCGAGGCGTTGCTCGAACAGCTCGATTGATAACGGGCAACGTGGAAGCTGACCGCCCCCCACACTACGTCCTTACTGCCGCGAGGCGTATCGCCCTCTGGACGCCGCCGGAGAGGCGAGGGTAGTCTGAGAAAGTAGCGTCGCGATGAGGGTGGAACGAGAAAAACGCTCTCCCCGGCAAACGGGTCCGAGGGGCGGGACCGCCTCGCCCCACACCCCGGTGGCGGGGGAGCGGAAGGGGCGAGGAGCTTCTCGCCTTGCGGTATATGGTGCACTCCTGGGGGTACTCGCCTTGAGTGGATGTCAGGACTTCTTTGTCTACCACCCGACCCGGCAGCAGGAGCAGGTTCTGCTTTCCGTCGCCTCCGAACGGGGGCTTGAGGCGTGGAAGCCCGGGGGCGGCGAGCGCATCGGCTGGTACGCCCCGTCGAAAATCCCCGGGGAGGCGCAACGGGTTCTCATTTTCCATGGAAACGGCGGACAGGCTATAGACCGGATCCACTATGTCCGGGGCTTTCAGGGCTCCGTCGCATCGGGCTCCTGGGATGTCTACATCCTCGAGTATCCGGGGTATGGTTCCCGGTCCGGGGACCCGGGAGAGCAGGCGATCCTCAAAGCCGCCTCCGAGGCGGTCGAGGCGCTCCTCGATAAGGATCCTGAAAAACCGGTCTATCTCGTCGGCATTTCCCTCGGAAGCGGTGTCGCCTCCCAGACGGCGGCCGCCTTTTCTGAGGCTGTCCCGGCACTGCTTCTCATTACCCCCTTTACGAGCCTCGAGGATGCAGGCGCCGCAAGCTTCCCCCGCCCCCTTGTCCGCCTCATCCTCCGGGACCGTTACGACAGCAGCGCCGCGTTAGCCCGGTACCGGGGGCGTCTCGCCGTCCTGCTCGCCGGGGAGGACCGGATCGTACCCTCACAGCTTGGGGAGGAGCTCTACGCGGGATACGACGGACCGAAGCGGCTCTGGATCCAGGAGACAGCGGGCCATAACACCCTCGATTTCAGCCCGCTCTCCCCCTTCTGGAGGGAGGTGACGCGCTTTTTGCTCGAAGGAGCGTGACCCCGCCGCATAACCCCGCCGCGTAACCCCGCCGCGTAACCCCGCCGCGTAACCCCGCCGCATAACCCCGCCGCATAACCCCGCCGCGTGACCCCGGATAGAGGGCGCGGTCAGAAACGTGTTGACACAACCGGCG
>JBKHDM010000087.1:0-10945 GCA_046541355.1 Spirochaetaceae bacterium | reverse complement strand
CGGGTCTGAATCTTTACCGGCAGACCCGCTTTCGCCTTTCCTCCGACGACCACCGCGGCACCATCCTCGGATATATCGAGAACCTTGCACTTGTAGCCGGGGCGCTTTTCCACGTTCTCGTTTGCGCCTTCGAGCGCCCGCAACGGGTAGAGGGCGCCGCCCCGGTTAACGTCGGCCCTCACGGAGTTGCGCTTCTGGGTTCGGGATAGTTCGTCGGAGTGCTGGAGATGGAGGATCGGGACCTTTCGGTCGAGGTAGTCTCCGAGGACCTTGGTCTCGAAGTAGTATCCGGCGTCCTCCTTCCTCCAGAAGTAAACCGCGATGTCCTGGTTCCGCCAGGTAGTGCCCGGGGGAAGGCTCTTGGGACCGGTTGGATAGGTTACCGCGAGGTGACGCCGGTTGTTTTCTATGACCCGGGAAAAAAAGGCACCCGCGCCGGGAAAGGTAAGCTTCATGGTCTGCCCCGGGGCGAGGCTTCTGGTGGACTGGATGCCGAGTTTATATTTAGGTTGATCGAACTCGACCCGCTTTCGAAAGTCGAAAAGGTGGTTGAGGAAGCTCAGGGCCTCCTGGGAGTCCTCCTTTTCCTCCGATCGAAAACGGACAATCGTGCCGCGGATACAGCGATCGAGGGCACCGACGGACCAGAACAGGGATGTAGGATTCGAAAGCCGGTTTTCTACGGCTATCCGCCGCATGAGGTGGGTCTCCTTGAAGGAGAATCCCGATTCTTTGCCTTTTATGTAGAATGACATCCAGGGAAAGCCGAGTCCTCCGGCCTTCTGGATAAGGAGGAAGATGACGATCAGGATGACAATAGCAATTACGGCGATCAGAAGCCCAAACATTTTTTCCTCCCTTACTATATCGGAGTCGCCTCGGACCGACTATAGATGGAAATCGGTCCATGCAGTTTCTCCAGCTTCTGAGAAAGGAACGTTGTATGGAAGAAGATAGACGGATCCGACGGGAGTTCCTCATTCTACTTGCCCTTTACCTCCTCCCGGCGATCTACACCTCCGCCGACGCCGTCGATCCAGAGCTCTTTTCGGATCCCCTCGCCCACCTCGGACTGCTGATCCAGAACGTTCCACGGATACTTCTGCTGCTCTATGTGATGGAACTCGACGGCGGTAACTGGAGCAGGCGGTTCGGCCTCCCTCTCGAAATGAAAAAGCTCCCCCTCAGATCCCTCGGAGTAGCGGCTGTTCTCCTCGCGGTGGCTGTAGCTTCGAGCGTGGTCGGCACGGCGGCAGGAGTATCAGGCGCCGCTCCCTTCAGCTTCGAGGACCCCCCGACGGTCGCCTACCTGCTCAGCGCGCTCTCTCTCCTCTCGGTCGGCTACATGGAGGAGCTCTTCTTTCGTTCCTACACCATAGTCCGCCTCGAGCAGCTCGGTCTCTCCCGGTGGACCGCCGTCGCCGCCTCCGCCCTCCTGTTCTCCCTCGGCCACGCCTACCAGGGAGTTCAGGGGCTCTTCTTCTCGTTTTTTGCCGGAGTCGCCCTTGGGGCACTGTTCTCCCGCAACAGGCGGGTCCACCCCCTCGCCCTCGGTCACGGCGTCTACAATTACCTCGGCCTGCTGTTCTCCGGACTGAGTTGAAAGAGCGGGGCATGATGGTTATCATCTCCCCCGGGAGCGGACAATGCGAAACCTTTTTATCATCCTGATCCTCCTCATAGCGGGCGCCGGGCTCTTTGCCGGGGGGAGTAGCGAATCCGAGGGTCCCGGGAGACCGACCGAGGAGGTTCCCGGCTCACCGCAACCCGGGTCCCCCTCTCCGGCAACCGGCGGTGCCCCTGCTACCGGCTCGGCTACCGGCCCGGTAGCAGGCGAGAGGAGCATCGACTCGGAAACGAGACAACTCCTCGAGGAGAGCCGGATACGGGTATTCCGGGAACGGGTTGACTCCATACCCTTTACCCTCAAGAACCCGCAAGGAGAGGATGTATCCCTCGCCGACTACCAGGGCTCGGCGCTCCTTCTCAATTTCTGGGCGACCTGGTGTCCGCCCTGCATAGAGGAGCTGCCCTCGATGATCCGGCTCGAGGAGGAGCTGCGGGACAGCAACTTCGCGATGCTCGCCGTCAGCCTCCGGGAGGAACCCGAGCTTGTCTCCTCCTTCCTGGAGGAACACGGCTTCGATCTCCCCGTAGCCCTCGACATATCCGGGCAGGTAGGGATGGAGTACGGTGTCCGGGGCATTCCGACCTCCTACGTAATTGATCAGCAGGGGAAGGTACTGGGAGTGCTCGTGGGAGCCCGGGAGTGGGATGATCCGGAGGTGATAGCGCTCTTCGAGCATCTCGGAGGCGAGTAATTGGGAGAGATCAACGTTGCCATCGCCTTTGCGGCGGGGCTCCTCTCCTTCCTCTCGCCCTGCGTCCTGCCGCTGATCCCCTCCTATCTCTCCTTTGTTACCGGAGCCTCCCTCGGCGACCTCTCAGCCCCGGGGGAGCAGAGGATTGCAATCCTCCTGAGAACCAGCTTTTTTGTCCTTGGCTTCAGCGTGGTTTTCGTCGCTCTGGGTATCCTGTTCAGCGGTTCCGGTCTGCTCCTCGCCGGCACCTCCCGCTGGATAAACCTCGCCGCCGCCTCGGTGGTTATCCTCCTCGGGCTCAACGTCATCTTCGATTTTTTCAAGCTCCTGAACGTTGAACGCCGCCTCCATCCGGTACGGCGGCCGACAAGTTACCTCGGCTCCACGCTGGTCGGCATGGCCTTCGGCGCCGGCTGGAGTCCCTGCATCGGCCCGATCCTTGCAGGGATTCTCTTTATGGCGGGAAGCGCCGGTGACATCGGCCGGGGCGTCCTGTACCTCTCGTTCTACTCCCTCGGCCTCGGGCTCCCCTTTCTCCTCGGAGCGATCTTCTTTTCGAGGCTTACCAACCTCCTCAACCGGGTAAAGCGCCATCTTCCAACCCTCCGCATCGCAAGCGGCGTGCTGCTCATCGCTCTCGGTCTTCTCATCGCCTCCGGCGGGTTCCAGGCGTTGAGTGGGATAATCGTCACCTCAGGATACCGCCTCGAGTCCTGGCACCTCGAGAACCGCGGCGCTTCGAGGGCGCTGTTCGGCGCGCTTCTCCTCGCCCTCGGACTCGCCGCGCCGGTGGTGCGACTTACAAGAGGCCGCCGGCTTTCGGGGTCCGCAGGTATGCTCCTGTCGGCACTGCTTTTTCTCGCAGGACTCCTCGAGGTTTTCGGGGCGACAGAGTTTGCTCTGCTCTTTGCGAGGTGGCTGACCTTTCAGGGGATCTGAGCTCCTCGAGCCGGCGCAACCCTCCGCCGGGCATCTGAGGCACGGTTGGGTCTTACTTCTTCCTGGAGAAAAAGCGGCGTCGCTTCTCGTTTTTTTCGAAGAAGACGCCGAGGGAGAGGAGTTTTTCGGAGCGCTCCTTGAGAAGCTGTTCCGGCTTCTTGCGGGAGAGCAGCCTATACGCGTCGATCACCTCGCTCCTGATCCGGGCCGCCATCGCCTTTGGGTCCTTGTGGGCGCCCCCGGGAGGCTCCGGGATAACACCGTCGACAATTCCGAAGGAGTTGAGATCCTGAGAGGTCATGCGCATGAGTTCCGCCGCCTGCTGAGCTTTCTTTGCATCCCGCAGAAGGATCGAGGCAAACCCCTCGGGGGAGATGACGGAGTAGACGGTGTTTTCGAGCATGAAAACCCGGTCTCCCACCCCGATACCGAGAGCCCCGCCTGAACCACCCTCACCGATGATAACCACGATAATCGGGGTCTGGAGGACCGAGAACTCCCGGAGATTCCGGGCGATCGCCTCGCCGATGCCCCGCTCCTCGGCGGAGACGCCGGGGAAGGCTCCGGGGGTGTCGATGAGGGCAAGAATGGGCCGGCCGAACTGTTCTGCCTGGGTGGCGAGTCTCAACGCCTTGCGGTACCCCTCGGGGTGAGCCATCCCGTAGTTGCGTTTGAGATTCTCCTTCATGTTCTTGCCTTTCTGATGCCCGAGAAAGGTGAAGGGCGTCCCCTCGATGGTGCAGATGCCGCCGACGAGGGCGGGGTCGTCCCCGTAGGCGCGGTCGCCGTGAAGCTCGAGATACTGCTCGCTGATCTCTTCGATGTAGGCGAGGGTGGTGGGCCGGTCGGGATGACGCGCCAGCTCTACCCGGCGCCAGGCGTCGTTTATCTGGGGTGACTGCTCCCCCCCGAGCTTGGACTGAAGCCTGGTGAGGTCGGCGTGAATGTCTATGTTCTCTTTCCGGGCGAGCTCCCGCAGCTCGTGGAGCTTCTTCTGCATCTCGTTGGCTGTCATTTACCTACCCCCTGGAGGTGGGTGTCGATGAGGAACGCCAGGGTCGACTTGAGCTCCCCTCGCGGCACCACCGCGTCGACAAAGCCCTTTTCCATCTGGAACTCCGACCTCTGAAATCCCGGGGGAAGCTTCTGCTTTATGGTCCCCTCGATTACCCGGGGACCGGCAAAGCCGATGAGCGCACCCGGCTCGGCGAGGGTTACATCTCCGAGCATCGCGTAAGAAGCAGTCACTCCTCCGGTAGTCGGGTCGGTAAGCACGACGAAAAGCGGCAACCGCGCCTTTTTGAGGAGAGCGAGGGCGTGGGAGGTCTTGGCCATCTGCATGAGGGAGTAGATCCCCTCCTGCATCCGGGCGCCGCCGGAGGCGGTAAAAATGATGCAGGGCAGCCGCTCGTCCACGGCATGGAGGACCGCCCGGGCGATCTTCTCTCCCACAACTGAGCCCATGCTCCCACCCATGAACTGGAAGGACATGAGGGCGAAAACCGCCTCCCTGCTGAGGATGGAACCGGTACCGATGGTGACCGCCTCCTCGAGGCCTGACTTCTCCCGGGATTGGCGGATGCGGTCGTCGTAGCCGGGAAACTCGATCGGATTGAGGGTGGTGAGATTTGCCGAAAACTCGTGGAACTCTCCGTTGTCCATGAGAAGTCGAATCCGCTCCCAGGCGCTGATACGGAAGTGGTAGCCGCACTCGGGGCAGACATAGAGACTGCGCGCCAGGTCAGCCTCCTCGATATGCTGCTGGCAGGAGGGACAGCCGTGTTTTTTCTCGAGAAAGGAACGGTCGTCCATCTGATGGCGACGTCGCTCACCGAGGCGTTGCGGGATAACTCCCTTGACGATTCTCCTGAAAGCTCCGGCGATGGTCATCTATGCCTCCTCCTCAATTGTCTGGAGGATTGCGGTACCAAAGGTCCCTGACTGAAAGACCTTGTGGTTTATGATCTTTCGCTGCACGTCGATGTTGGTGGGGATACCGCTGATCTGAAACTCCTGAAGCGCCCGATCCATCCGGCGCAGACCCTCCTTGCGATTCTCCGCCCAGCACAGGAGCTTTGCCACCAGGGAGTCGTAGTAGGGGGGCACGTTGTAACCGTTGTACAGAAAGCTGTCCACCCGGACACCGTAGCCCCCGGGGGGCAGGTAGTTGGTAATCTTTCCGGGAGCTCGTGCGTTGATCCGGCACTCCACGGCGTATCCGTTAATGGAGATCTCCTCCTGCCTGTGAGCGAGGTGCTCACCCGCGGCGGCCCTGATCTGCTCCTTGATAACATCGACACCGGTGACCAGCTCGGTAACCGGATGCTCCACCTGAACCCGGGCGTTTACCTCCATGAAGTAGTATCGCCCGTCCTGCACGAGGAACTCTATCGTTCCGGCGCCGACGTAGTTCAGGGCACTGAACAGTCGCACCGCGTCCTCACCCATGGAGGTTCGCATACGGTCGGTGACGATCGGAGAGGGGCTCTCCTCGATCAGCTTCTGGTGGTTCTCCTGGACCGAGCAGTCCCGCTCGCCGAGGTGGATTACCTCACCGAAACTATCGCCGAGAATCTGCACCTCAACGTGCCGCGGGTTCTCGAGGTACTTTTCCACGTACACCGTGCCGTCGGAGAACGCCTTTTCCGCCTCATTGGAGGCGATCCTGAGAACGCCGGCAAAGTCCTCGGGTTTTCGGACAATCCGCATACCCTTGCCACCACCCCCGGCGGCGGCCTTGATGATTACCGGATAGCCGATACTGTCGACCCGCTTCTGCGCCTCTTCGACATTGTCAACGGACCCCTCGAGACCAGGGATCACCGGTACACCGTGCTCCACGGCGGTCCGCTTGGCGGCGACCTTGTCACCAAGGAGGCTTATAGTCTCCGCCTTCGGTCCGATAAAGATGAGCCCCGCCTCCTCGACCTCCCGGGCGAAGCCCGCGTTCTCGCTCAGGAAACCAACGCCGGGGTGGACCGCGTCGCACCCTTTGAGAACCGCCGCCGAGATGAGGTTAGGAATGTTGAGGTAGCTCTCTTTAGAGCTCGGAGGTCCGATGCAGACCGAGTCGTCGGCCATTCGGACACCGAGGGAGTGGCGGTCCGCCTCGGAGAAGGCGACCACACTGCGAATACCCATCTCCCGGCACGCCCGGACGACCCGGACCGCTATCTCACCACGGTTGGCGATGAGAATGGAGGAGATCATACCCGGCGAACCTCAAACAGAGGCGTTCCAAAGTCGACCATGTCACCGTTTTTGGCGAGGATGGAGACGATCTCCATGTCGAACTCCGCCTCGAGCTCGTTCATCACCTTCATCGCTTCGAGGATGCAGAGCGTCTGCCCGCTCTTTACCACATCTCCCTCGTTGGCAAAGGGAGGTGAGTCCGGGGAGGCCGCCCGGTAAAAGCTGCCGACGATCGGGGAGGTAATCTGCTCGACCACCTCTCCCGCCGCCGCCTCCGATCCACCGGGACCGGAGGCAGCCGCCTCGACCCCGGGCGCCCCGGCAACCGGCGCCGCCGCGTGGGGTTGCACCATAACCGGCTGCGTGTAGTAGGGAAGAGCCGGCTCCTGGGTCCGGGACTCTCTTTTGAGAGTGACTTTTTCCTCCCCATACTCATAGTTAAACTCACTCAGGGTGCTCGATTCAAATTTATCGATGAGGTCGAATAGTTCGCTCAGCTTCATGGGGACCTCCTCCACGGTTCTCCTGATCATCTGTTGTGACCGCTCCGGCTCCAAAGGGGAGGGAGGGTTTCGCCGAATTTGTCGGTCAGCGACCGACAAAGCGACTTGTCGAACCTACCACATAGGGGGTACGCTGTCAAATCGCGGCTCCAATAGCCTTGGCGCCCCAATTCCGGCAGCAGTAGGATAGTATCTGATGGACGACAAAATTACAAAGCTCCTCCCCCACCGGCCACCTTTCCTTTTCGTCGATCGGCTCGAAGAGGTTTCCGAGGAACGGATCACCGGATACCGCACCTTCGCAAAGGATGAGCCGTTTTTCCAGGGACACTTTCCCGAGTACCCGGTAGTACCCGGAGTGATCCTCGTCGAAACGATGGCCCAATGCGGCGGCGCCGGGGTGCGCTCCCTCGGCACCCTCGGGGAGGCGCTCTTTTTTCTCGCCTCCATCGAGAAGGCGAAGTTCCGAAGACAGGTACGCCCCGATGAGGAAGTCCGCCTGGTAATCGAGAATAAACGTATCTCACCCCGGATGATCCGGCAGGGAGGAACAGCGTACGTTGGTGACGAGGTCGCCTGCGAGGCGGAGTGGCTCTGCCTCGTCGGCGACGCCCCGTCGAGCTGACAGATCAGACACCGGCGGGGGTCGCCGTTGTGGGTCGCCGGCGGGCGTAGCCGTTGGGGGTCGCCGGCGGGCGTAGCCGTCGCCGCCCCAGCAGCATGAGGAGCCCCATGAATGCGAACGAAACAGTACCAAAACGACTGAAGCAGCGGGTTACAGAGCACGCTGACCACCCGGTCCAGTATGTGAAGGACGCCGACGGCGTTTTTCAACCGACAAGCTACGCAGAGCTTTGGAGCCTCATCGCACGGCTCGCCACCTCATTGAGGAAGCTCGGGGTCAGACGTGGCGATCACGTCGGTATAATGAGTGACAACCGGTGGGAGTGGCTCACCACCGACTTCGCCCTCCTCTCCCTCGGCGCAATCGACGTGCCCCGGGGCTCGGATTCCACGGAGGAGGAGATGGACTATATCCTGCGCCACGCCGACTGCAGGATAACCTTCGCCGAGAACCCGACGCAGTGCGAAAAGATCCTCTCAAAGGCCGACACGATGCCGCGGCTCGAGACAATCATCCTCTACGACGATTACCGGAGCGCCGAAAGCCGTCCATCTCACCGACAGGTGGAGGTGCGATCCTTTGAGGAGATGATGCGTGTCGAGCCGACGGAGGAGGACCTCGAGGCGTTCGAGAAGGAGGTCGCCCTCGGAACGAGTGACGAGCTTGCGACCATCCTGTACACCTCCGGCACCACCGGGGAACCGAAGGGCGTCATGCTCACCCATCGCGCTTTTCTCTTTCAGATGGATCGGGTCGAGAAGATTCTCCATCTCACCCATGTCGATATTTTCTTAAGCGTTCTGCCGGTCTGGCACTCCTTCGAGCGGGCGGTGGAGTACATCGTCCTCAACTACGGCGCGTCTCTCGCCTACTCCCGACCGATCGGTAAGATCATGCTCGACGATATGAGCAGGATCCGCCCCACCTGGATGACATCGGTCCCGCGGATCTGGGAGGGCATACGCTCGGCGGTCTATCGTAATGTCTCCAAACAGCCGCCGGTAAAGCAGATGCTCTTTCATCTGTTTGTCGGAATCGGCGAGATCCGGGCAGATCTGCTGAGCATGTTTCGAGGACTGCTGCCGGAGTTCAAACGGCGCTCCCGAACAGCAGACATCCTGTTGAGCGCGATTCCTCTCATACTCCTGACACCACTGAAACTCCTCGGAGACCTCCTGGTCTTCAACTCCCTTAAGGAGAAGCTCGGAGGCCGATTTGTGGCGGGGGTCTCCGGTGGCGGCGCCCTGCCTCCCTACGTGGATACGTTTTTCCAGGCCGCGGGAATAAAAGTCCTCGAGGGCTACGGCCTCACCGAAACCGCCCCGATCCTCGCAGTCCGCCTCCAGGACGCCCCGGTGCGAGGCACCGTAGGCCCCTTTCTCCCGGATATTCAATACAAAATCCTCGGAGAGAAGGGGGAAGAGCTCGGTCCCGGAGAAAAGGGAATCCTCTGGGTAAAGTCGGAACAGGTGATGAAGGGGTATTACAAGAAGCCGGAAGAGACCGAGAACGTACTGCGGGACGGCTGGCTGAACACCGGGGACATCTGCATGGTCACGGTAAACGGCGAGTGCCGGATTCTCGGCCGGGCGAAGGAGACGATTGTTCTCCTTGGAGGAGAGAACGTAGAGCCGGGGCCGATCGAGGAGGCAATCACCCGGAGCGAGTACATCGATCAGGCGATGGTTGTGGGGCAGGACCAGAAGTTTCTCGGCGCCCTCGTTATCGCGAATGATGAGAAGATCCTCGAGTTTGCCCGACAGGAGGGTATCGAGTACTTCGAGCAGGAGGAGCTGCTGCAGCACGAGTCGGTGCAGGAGCTCATCCATGAGGAGATCCAGAACTACGTCAACAAAGGTGCCGGCTTTAAGAGTTTCGAGCTCATCTACCGGTTCAGGCTCTTGTCAAAGCCCTTTGAGGTGGGTGAGGAGCTCACCCAAACCCTCAAAATCCGGCGGAAGGTCGTCGAAAGCAAGTACCGGCGGGAGATCGAAGGCATCTTCGCCTGAAGCCCTCCGCAGCAGACTCAGCCGTCCTCCCTGCGGAGAAACGCGTCACGGTAGCCTTGGGCTCGGACGAGGTAGAGTACCGCTCCCCGCTCATCCTCAGCGAGGGGACCGACGAAGACCCGGTAGAGCTCCCCGTCCGTCGGCACCACGGTGACAGGAAAGTCCGTCTCGAGCCGGTCCACGGCGCTTCTCGCCCCGGCGGCGCTGGTAAACGCTCCTACCTGGAGGTAGTAGCCCTCGCCGAGGGACGCACTCATCGGAAGCTCCCGCCCCTCTTCCGCCAGGCGAGGCTCCTGTTCAACCGGTTCAGGACGCTCCTGCCCACGCTCCCGGGGAGGCTCTCGCTCCACAGCCGGTTGTTCCTCGGCAACCGCAGGCTCTTCAGTTTCCATCGGCTCCTCCCGCGGCTCTTCCGCCGGCTCCTCCCGCGGCTCTTCCGCCGGCTCCTCCCGCGACTCCTCCGCCGGCTCCTCCGCCGGCTCCTCCCGCGACTCCTCCGGCAGCTCCGGGGTCAAGCTGACCCGGGGACCCTCCGACTCAGCCTCCGGACGGTCCGGGACCATCTCCTCCTCAGCTTGTGGCCGGGGCGGCTCCGGCGGACGGAACTCCGCAGGCTCGAGGGCGACCACCTCGTCGGTGGGAGCAGCGGAGGGCCGGGCGATCGGAGCGTCCTCGGCACCCTCAGGGACCCTCGGCTCGGCGACCCTCAGAGGTATCTCCGTCTCAACACCCGCCGCGGGACGCTCTGGTCGCTCACCCACCTCCTCCCGCATGTCCGGTCCCGGCTGCTCCCCCGGCCCCACCGCGCTCATCCGTACCTCCGGGAGAGTCTCCTCAGGCCTCCTCGGTGAGAGGGTCCCCACCTCCGGGGTCTGTGCATCCGGAGGTTGAGGCAGCGTTACGCTCAGTTCCACCGGATTGGGAAAGCGCGGTCCCACCGACCCGATCTCGACCTCGAGCTCTTCTCCCACAGGGGCGAGAGGAAGCTCCGGGTCCAGGGGACCCTCGGAAGGACGCTCCGGGGGAGGGAGGGCGACGAACAGATCGTCCTGCGCAGCAGGAGGAAAGAGCTCCTTCTCTCCCGGGCCCTCAGCTGCCTCCCCTGCCGGCTCCTCTGCAGGAGGCGGCTCAACCCCAGGTTCCCCCTCGGGCGCCTCCGGCTCTTCCCCGGGCGCTTCGGTAATTAGAGGCTGCGGCTCTTCCCCGGGCGCGTCCGGCTCTTCCCCGGGCGCGTCCGGCTCTTCCCCGGGGGCGTCCGGCTCTTCCCCGGGGGCGTCCGGCTCACGCTCTTCCTCCGGGATCTGGGGGGTCAAGGTTATCGAGGGAAGACGAGGTGCCTCCTCGACGGGCTCCACC
>JBKHDM010000086.1:0-11248 GCA_046541355.1 Spirochaetaceae bacterium | reverse complement strand
CGTGGGCTCGGCGGCTCGATGCACGCCTTCTTCGCCCCCTTCGGGAGCATGCCGAATAATGCTATCGTCGGTGGTTCCGCAGACATCGCCACCGGAAGCGCTATGTTCAAGCGGATCAACCGCAAGCCGGGAATCGTGATGGCGAATATCGGTGACGCCTCCTCAGGTTGCGGTCCCACCTGGGAGGCGATGATGATCGCTTCTATGGACCAGTATCGCACCCTCTGGGACGAGCGTGTCGGTGGCGCGCCGCCTGTCATCTTCAACTTCATAAACAACTTCTACGGAATGGGCGGACAACCCGAGGGCGAGACGATGGGCTTCAGGATTCTCGCCCGCATCGGTGCGGGAGTCAATCCGGAGAACATGCACGCCGAGCGAGTTGACGGCTACAACCCCCTTGCGGTGGCCGACGCCGTCGAGAGGAAAAAGAAAATCCTCGCCGAAGGGCGGGGGCCGGTGCTCCTCGACACCATCACCTACCGGATCTCCGGCCACTCCCCCTCCGACGCCTCGAGCTACCGGACCAAGGAGGAAATCGCCGCCTGGCAGGAAGCTGACGCTATTGCCTCCTTTGAGAACTACCTCACCGAAAACGGGGTTGCCGGGGCGAAGGAGCTCGAAGAGAGCCGAAGCAGGATCAAAGCAAAACTGAAGGAAGTCCTTATGCTCGCGATCTCCGACGAGATCTCGCCAAGGATAGAGGCTGAACGGATCGGCTCCTTTATGTTCTCGAACAGCCCTCGAGAGAGCATGGATGACCAGAGGGAGCCGGAGGTTCTCCTGCCCCTCGAGGAGAACCCGAGGGTAAAGCAGTTGAGCAGGAAGTCACGCTTCGCCTTTGACGAAAACGGAAAACCTCTGTCCAAGATGAAGGTCTTCGCCTACCGGGACGCGCTTTTTGAGGCGATGATCCACCGTTTCTACACCGACTCCACAATGGTCGCCTACGGCGAGGAGAACCGGGACTGGGGAGGCGCCTTCGCGGTCTACCGCGGTCTAACCGAGGCGCTTCCATACCATCGCCTGTTCAACAGCTCCATCTCAGAGGGTGCTATTGTAGGGACGGGTGTCGGCTACGCCCTTTCCGGTGGTCGGGCGGTTGTAGAGCTGATGTACTGCGACTTTATGGGCCGCGCGGGAGACGAGATCTTCAACCAGATGGCGAAGTGGCAGGCAATGAGCGCCGGGGTTCTCACGATGCCCCTGGTCCTTCGTGTCTCTGTAGGCAGCAAGTACGGCGCCCAGCACTCCCAGGATTGGACCTCCCTGGTTGCTCACATTCCCGGGCTCAAGGTTATGTTTCCCGCAACCCCCTACGACGCCAAGGGTATGCTCAACCTCGCCCTCCGGGGCAGGGACCCGGTAGTCTTTTTCGAGAGCCAACGCCTCTACGATATCGGAGAGCAGTTCCACACCGAAGGGGTTCCCGAGGAGTATTACGAGATCGAAGAGGGGGAGCCTGAGGTAAAGCGACCTGGCCAGGATCTCACCATCATTACCATCGGAGCGACCCTCTACCGGGCGATAGAGGCGGCGGAGGAGCTTGAGGCTAAGCACGGTATATCCGCGGAGGTGATTGACGCCCGCTTTATCAATCCCCTCAACTACGCAGTGCTACTCGAATCTGCAAAAAAGACTGGTAAGGTCGTTCTCGCATCAGATGCCGTAGAGCGGGGAAGCTTTCTCCATACCATCGCGTCAAACATCACCCAGCTCGCCTTTGACTATCTCGACGGGCCGGTGGCGGTTGTAGGCTCACGCAACTGGATAACTCCCGCAGTGGAGATAGAAGACGCCTTTT
Source organism: Spirochaetaceae bacterium (assembly GCA_046541355.1). Lineage (GTDB taxonomy): Bacteria > Spirochaetota > Spirochaetia > DSM-27196 > Alkalispirochaetaceae > CAYZHV01. The sequence continues at coordinate 9,444 of JBKHDM010000086.1, read as the reverse complement.
TCCCCCAGAAGGAGTGGATCATCGACACCATACACGAGCGACTCCTGCCCCTCGCCGGACATACGGTAACCACCATTCAGACAACCGGCGAGATGCTTCGACGTAACCGCCTCGGCGTCTAGCAGCAAGAGGTGTGCTCACCCGCTTCCGACGCACCCCGCCCCGGCGACAACGCCTGCCGGGGCGGTATTTAGGAGCTTTTCATCCCCAGGGTGGAGGACAGTACCCTCGGCTCACGAGAGCATCACCTGGCCTCCTGTTACCGGAATCGCCTGACCAGTTTCGTAGACCTGTTCCACCGCGTAGTAGATCGCCCGGATTACGTCGTCCCCTGTGCAGCCGCGTCCGGCAGGCACCTTATCCTCGTAAAATCGCCGAACCTCTTCTACCGTTTTCGCCCCTGGAACCTTTCCGGTTTCCAGATACTGGACAAAGAGTCCTGTCTTGGGGTCGCTCCAGAGGGGACCGTCAAGAAAATTCCCGGGACAGATCGCGTTGACCTTTACCCGATCGGTTATGAGCTCCTTTGCAAAGCTCTGGACAAGACCAATGCCTCCAAACTTGCCCCCGGCGTAGGCGCCGTTCTTGCTCGACCCCTCGAGGCCGGACTTGGAGTTTATCTGAATGATGTCCGTAAAATAGGCCGGTCGGCCTGCGAGCTCCGCTCCCCGGTTCTGCAGCTCGAACACCCTGCTCGCCTGCCGGCTGCAGAGGAAGAAGCCGGTATAGTTGACCGAAGTGACCAGGGAAAAATCGAGGACGGAGAGCTCCTTGACGCTCCCTGCCTTGAGAACGCCGGCGTTACTCACCAGCAGATCAAGCCCGCCGAGTTCGGCAGTTGCCCTGCCGACCAGGTCGGCGACGGAATCCTGGCGCGAGACGTTTACTTCCATGGCCATGGCTACGATTCGACCTCGCCGATCGTTGAGCTCCTCGGCGTACCTCTGCGCCCCCTGATGGTTCAGGTCCGCAATAACAACGAAGGCTCCCCCGTCGACAAGACCGCCGACAATCTCGGCACCGAATCCCTGGGCTCCACCGGTGACCACAGCGATCCGTCCCTCCATAACCGTCGCCCGCCTCGCCATCGCGGTTTTCGGGAGGACGGGAAGAAACCCCTCGGCGTCGAGATTACCCTCGGCCCGCTGCGCCGCGAGCTCGTAGCTCTCCCCGGTTCCCCAGGTGCCGACGCCTGGCACGGTTATAGCTCTGGGAAGGCTGTTCATCCTCCCCTCGTAGTCCACTACAGCCTCTACAATCTCCTCAACAATCCTGGGATCGAGGGTCTCCTCTCCGGCACCCACGCCCCCGGGGCGCGCTCCTTCACTACCGGCCGCATCGATGATGTCTCCCGGCAGGGTGAGAACATCCGAGCGATCCGGTGCCTCCTTCTCCCGAAAAGTGACAAAACGGCGGTATGCGCCATCCCAGAGAACGCCTCGAAGAACTGGTCCGATCTTATCCTTCATCTTTCATGATCCTCTTTTGAGTAGTTCCGCCCGCTCTATCAGACCTTCCGGTCTCCGGCGGTCCATGTGCGCTGCGAGGTCGGCGTACCGTTCCACCCGTTCCTTGAGAGGGCGATCGGTGAGGGGATTTTCGGGATCGAAAAGTGCATAGCGCGGGTCGGCAGAGCAGAGCGCCTCGTGAGCAATGAGAGCCCAGGTATTGCGGTTGAGGTGAGTAAAGGAGCTGTCCATCACCTCCGGACATCTGAAGGTCTGCCTCGAGGAGTTGATGTCCACACCGCTGATCTCGAGGAGATCCTCCTGTGAGGCGAACTGCTGAATCCGCCTGAGTTGCTCCTTGCTGTTTCGGGGGGGCATGTAGGTCACGGCTTTGAAACCGATCCTCCGAACCTCCGGCATGAGGATCTCGAGAAAAGCGTCCTCGAACTGTTGAGCCTTCTTGTCCCCGGTTGGAGACTCCCCCACATCACCGAGGTAGGCGTAGGCGGGGATCGCTCCAATGGAATTGGCGAACTCGACAGCGGTGTAGACGCTGATCGCCTCCCGCTCATCGGGCTGGATGAAAAACCGTGGAAGGAACTCCGATTTCAAGATGCCGAGAAGGTCGTACTCGTAGTGGGGATTCTCACGATCTGCGAGGAACTGTGATACCCTGCCGGAGGGGCGTAAGCCGAACCGGTGGCCCAGTACCTCGAGAAGCGCCTCGCCTCGACCAAAGAGGGTGACGAGCTTTCCGGCGAGAGCGTAGAGGATGTGCCGCTCTGTCATCACCCCGCCCTCTCGCGCAAGGGAGAGCGGGATTACCTCCCTCTCAAAGTCTATCGCCTCGATATCGTAGTCGGCGAGAATCCGGTTCAGCTCATCGAGCTGTCGGCGGTTTCGCTCGAGGCGAACCGCCCGGATCGGTTGGAGAAACTCCTCCACAGCGCCCACCGCCGTAGCTGGAACACCGTGAACGACAATATATGCGATGTTGTCGGAGTCCGGGTTGTTCAGCCGTCTTCCCTCGACGGCGGTATCGGTAAGGTTGACCCTTAGCTCGAAACCGCTGGTACCGCCAATACCGAGGAGGGCCGCGGCTGCCTTAAGCTCCCCGGCGGCAGCGATCGAGTCGTGGTCAACGCTGCCTACCGCCTCGAGGCCTGCCGAGGCGGCCTGAAAGGCGGCGTGGGCGGGGGAGTAGGGGCTGAAACTGTAATGGGTATGGACGTGATTGTTGACCTCCCCGGTTCGAGAGAACTGACTGGAGCCATAACGCCCCTCCCTGAGGATCTGCCGCAACGCTTCGAGGCGCTCCTCCGGCAGAGGTAGTTCGAGTTCTTCTACAAGGTGCATTGTTTCAACTAACAGCCTTTCAGTTCTTCGAGTATTTCCCGGAGGCGTTGCTCCGCCTCCTCGTTGGGGACCTGACAGGTGCCGGCGGCGAGATGGCCGCCCCCACCGTAGCGCAGCATGATCGAGCCGACGTCGGCGCTGCAGGTTCGGTTGAATATCGACTTTCCCACGGTGAGGACAACGTTCTGCCGCTTGAAGCCCCACATCCCCTGGACCGAAATATTGCACTCCGGAAAGAGAGCGTACTTTACGAAACGGTTTCCCGCGTAGATCACCTCCTCCGAGCGCAGGTCCACGAGGAGCACGTTCTCCTCCTGTCGGGCGCAGGAGCGCAGCTGTTCCTTGAAACGCTCCTGATGGTCGAAGTAGAGCTCGACCCGCTCGAGAACATCGGAGAGATCGAGAATTTCCTCGATCGTGTGATCCCTGCAGTAGTCGATCAGGTCCATCATGAGCTGGTAGTTGGAGATCCGAAAGTTGCGGAACCGCCCGAGCCCGGTGCGGGCATCCATGATGAAGTTGAGTAGAACCCAACCGGTTGGATGCAGAACTTCCTCCTCTGTAAACTGGGCGGAGTCCGCCTTGTCCACAGCCTCGAGCATCTCCGGGGCGACCCGTCCAAAGCGGCTCGGGCCGCCGTAGTACTCAAACACGACCCGGGCGGCGGAGGGGGCGTCGGGGTCGATGATGTAGTTTGCCGGGGCCTCATCATGTCTGAGAGCCTCGGAGTGGTGGTGGTCGAAGGCGAGGTGAACTCCCTCGACGTAGGGCAGATTGGTGGTTATGTCGTGTTCCGATATCGCGATCAAACCATCCTGCATATCCTTCGGATGGACGAACTTGATCTCTTCTATCAGTCCGATTTCCTTAAGCAGAACCGCGCAGACAAGTCCGTCGAAATCACTGCGGGTCACAAGGCGGTACTTCTGCTCGCTCACACAACCTCCTCAGGCGGTTTGCTTATTCTAATGCACCGCCGGTACCGGGACAAGTGAGGTGGACATCGCCCCCGGATTCCACGGTAGACTACCGCCCATGCGTCACATACGACACGAGCGTCAGTTCGACACGATAACACTGAGCTGTGACGTCGGCGGCACCAACACGAGTATTGGTGCCGTAGGCCGCGTCGGCCGCCGTTTCGAGCTGATCGATCAGCTGCGCCTCTCTACCCGGGACCAGACAAGCCTCGAGTCGCCCCTCCGGGATGGAATTGACCGGTTCAAGAGCAAGGTCGACTACTTCGACTACCTCTGCGTCAGCGGCGCGGGCCCGGTGCGGGAAAACCGGTGTCGCCTGAGCAACGTCTCCTGGGAGATCGACGGCGACGCCCTCTCCTCCTCCCTGGGAATACCTGCGACGGTTATCAACGATTTTACCGCCATAAGCTACGGCGTTCCCCTCTTGGATGTTACCGACCCGGGGCAGATCACGCCAATCCCTCGTTCAGGCGATGAGAAACGGAGCAGATCAAAGGGAAGGAGAGTCTACGCGGTCGTTGGCGCCGGTACCGGACTCGGCGTCGGCTACCTGATCGGGACAAAGAAGCGACTCGAGGCGTTTCCATCCGAGGGAGGGCACACCCTCTTCGGTCCCTTCGACGGGATCACCCGGGAGTTCTACGACTACCTGACCCGCCGCTACGGTGAGCTGCTCGACACCGAACTGTTCGTCTCCGGCCAGGGCATAGCGAATCTGGCGGACTTCTACCGGGAGAGCGGCCGTCTTACCGGAGAGGCGAAGCGAGCTCTCGACGGCGTGGAGAGGGTGGATGTGCCGGCAAGGGTGGCGGATCTCGCCGTTGAGGACGAAAGCGCCCGACAGATCATGGAAGTCTTTGTGAGTATGTACGGGAAGGTCGCGGCAAACGTCGCCCTCACGTTTCTGCCCACTGAGGGGCTCTATCTCGCAGGCGGAATCGCGAGTAAGAACGAGGGCTGGTTTACCAAAAGCGACACCTTTACGAGAGCCTTCGAGGGGGTATACAAAAACTCACTTGTCGATACCCTCAGACAGACTCCAGTTTATATAATCAAGGATTACGCCATTTCCCTCTACGGGGCGGCGCACGCGGCTTACTGGATCCTCGACCGTGGCTGAAGGCAAACAAAGGAGAGACCGATGATGCCCGAGGAGTTGACAGAGGAGTTTCGCAAGGCGATGCAGGCGGAACAGATCGACATCGACCGCACCCTGACCATACTGAAGAACTACAACAACGGTCGATACGACTCGGTTGTACCGGTAGAGGTGAGTGAGATCCCCTCGATTGACGGTGAATCGATTCTCGACATGACACAACCGGTGGATCGAAGGTTGAAAGCTTCCGGTGTCCGGACCAGGCTTTCGGTTATCGCCCCGGAGATCGACATCTCCCGCTTCGGTTCGGTTGTGGGAGACACCATTACCCTCACCCAGGGAGAGCTGGAAACGATCGGCATCCTCCTCTACCCGTATCTCTCCTACGGCGTTCTCAACGGGGGCTCCGCGACGAGTTACGCGGACGAGAAAAAAAACACAAAAGGGTATCCTGACACCTTCACCATACTCGAAGAGGAGTTTCAGTTTCTCTCAGAGATCTCCCGGGGACGGCCAAAGGGGGTGACCCCAGCGTTCCTCCAGCCTGACGGGAGTCCGGGACCGAGCTTTCTCGAGCTGAAGATGCGCTCTTTGCTCCTCGAGATGGAGCGGTACTACCGGGTCGCCGAGCTTTACGCCGTCACTCCACCCGCCGACCTGCTACCGGTTGCTCCCTTTTTCCAGATGACAAGCGTCTTTAACGACGAGGAGATCGCCGAGAGCTACCGCCGCTACCGGGAGAGCCCCTACCTGGCACAGCTCATAGAGCGAACCGGGTTCGACATTACCGAGGCGATCGGAGCTCCTCAGCCGATGATCGCAGCCTACACACACTCCGACCAGGGACGGCCGAAGGGAATTTTCGACTCCGCTTGGGGAAAGGAGCAGACCCCCCTCGGGCTTCCCGGCGGCCACGGCCAGAACTTTTCGGTTCTCCGGGAGACCTACCGGGAGCTCTACGCCGCGGGAAAGCGATTTGTCTACCTCGGAAACGTCGACAACCTCGGCTTTACGGTAGATCCGGTAAGTCTCGCTCTGGTCGCCCTCACCGGGACCCAGGCGGGCTTCGACTTCGCCTTTCGCACCCCCGTGGATATCAAGGGAGGGATTCTCGTGCGAGATCAATCCGGCAGGCTCAACGCCGCGGATATTGGTCCTGCAATATCGAAGGAGGCGGTTCTGGAAGCGGAGAAATCCGGCAGCGATATTCTGTTTAACTGTGCTACCGGACTGTTCTCTCTCGACTATCTCGTGCCGAATATTGACGAGGTGATCGAAAGGCTTCCGATGCGGTTCTCTGATCAGGACAAGGACGCGGGCCGCTACGCTCAGGCGGAGCAGGTCACCTGGGAGATCATCGGAATGCTCGATGACTTTCTTGTCTTCGGGATCAACAAGTACCACCGTTTCATTGCCGCAAAAATGCTCATGGAGACCCTCTTTACCAGCGGCACGAAGGGGCAGGAGGTCTGGGAGCGGGAGCCGACGGCGAAAAAGCTCAATGAGGGGCTCAAGGAGCTTCTCGAGGATCGCTATGGACTGACCCTTCGCGGGAACCGGTGGGAGCCGTGAGAGCGCAGGACGCGCTACGGGCGTCGTGAGAGCGCAGGACGCGCTACGGGCGTCAGCTCCCAAACTCCTTGTAGAGCAGACTGTGCTGAATATCCCGGTTGTTCTGATATTTGTCGGACCTATAGGGGGAGTAATCCCCTTCGAGGGTGTGGTAGAAGATCTGGCAAATCTCAACACCTGAGTAGATCCGCACCGGCTGAACACAGAACATCTCGAGGGTCCAGTACCCGCGAAAACCGACGTCCCCGAAACCCGCGGTCACATGTATAAACAGACCGAGACGACCGACCGAGGAGCGCCCCTCGAGCATCGGTACAAGCCCCTCGGTGGCGGTGTACTCCACGGTCCTTCCGAGGTATAGCTTGTTCCGTTCGAGAAGCAGCCCCTCGGAAGGTATAGTCATCCTCTCGGAACGGTTTTCGGCACGCATATCGAGGTTTTCCGACTCGTAGACAAGTAACTCATCGTGGAGTCGGAGGTTGTAACTATTCGGATTGAGCTGATCCTCGAAGAAGGGATCGATAGTAATGTCTCCGCCGAGGCGACGTCTGATTTCGTTACCGGATAGGATCATTGGATACAAGTAGGGCACCGAATCCGCCATGAGGAGCCGGTGCCCGGGTTACCTGAACTATGCCTGTCGCCCTACATGAGGTCCTTGGGGCGTCGACCGGTGTTTCCGGTCTTCTCACATACAGCGTAGTGCTTCATCCGGCCCTTTTCAAAAACCGACTTCATGATGATCTTTCCGCCCCACTTGCTGATGAGCTCCTGGGCGTCACCGCGGCGGGCGTTCTTGGAAATCTGTCCAGCCATATACTATCTCCTTACCAATCAGGGGGCTGTATCGTATGCGCCTTAGATTAGCGCTAAATCCAATAAGAATCAAGGCGTTCCGGACTTAGGCGAACCGGGGACCTTCCACGCCATACGGCAGTAACTCTCCCCGACGTCCTCGAAAGCGTCGGGCTTTCGAACCTCTATCTCGATCGTCAACAGCTGTGGATAGGCATCCTGGAGCATCCCGATGATCCCCGCGCAGGCGGCTTCGAGGAGCTTGTACTTCTGCCGGATGAGGTGCTCCCGGACCATTGCGACTACCCGGGCGTAGTCGATTGCCTCCCTGATATCGTCACGGCGAGAGGCTGCCTCTCCGTCGTAGTCAAAGGCGAGGTCCACCAGGACACGCTGCTCCCGCAGCCGCTCCTCCTCTTTGATCCCGAGTATGCAGCGAAGCTCGAGTTCTCTGAGCCCGACGGTGACCCGTTTCATCCCTCCTCCTCGTCGAGAAACACCATATCCTCCGGTCGGGCAATCAGTTTTCGGTTGTCCCCGACGATCGAGGCGGCCTCGGAGGAGTGCTTGCCGATCAGGGAGCGCAGTTCGCTGCTGTCGAAGCTGGTAACCACCTTGACCCGGTCGTTGACCAGAACCACTTCCCCTGCCGCGAAAACACCCTCCACCTGCGTTACGCCCGTGGGCAGGAGAGAGTTGTGCCGGCGAATCGCCTCCATCGCCCCGGGATCGACGGTGATCCTTCCCTTCGCCTCACTGTTGAGAATCCAGCGACTCCGATTCTTGAGTCTCCGCTTTGCAAGAAAGAGCGTTCCCAGCTCCTCCCCTGCCAACAGTCTCTCGAGCACCCGATCTTCCCGCCCATTTGCGATGAGGACCTGACACCCGGCGTTCTCGGCGACCCGCACCGCCTGGAGCTTGGTCGCCATACCGCCGGTACCGAGGACACTGCCGGCCCGGCCGGCACTGTTTATCAGCTCCGGGGTGAGCATGTCGACGGAGTGGATACGCCTCGCCTCCCGGTGGCGTCGAGGATCGCGATCGTAGAGGGCGTCTATATCGCTGAGGATCATCAGCAGGTCGGCGTCAACCTTGCTCGCCACCAGGGCACTGAGTCGGTCGTTGTCTCCGAAGGCCGTTCCGATCTCGTCGGTCGCCACACAGTCGTTCTCATTGATAATCGGAAGCACCGAGAGCTCGAGAAGGGTTTCAACGCTGTTTTGCAGGTTTACGTAGCTGCGTCGCTGGTTCAGCACCTCCTTGGTAAGGAGGACCTGGGCGGTTTCTATGCCCAGAGCTTTGAAAATACCCTTGTAGGTGTTCATGAGGATCGGCTGGCCGATGGCCGCGCACGCCTGGCGCATACGAATCTCCTGGACCCGTCCCTTGATCCCGAGTTCCCGGGCGCCGAGGCCGATCGCACCGGAGCTCACCAGGAGAACCTCCCGACTGCTCCCACGGACCTCGGCGATCTGAGCCGCCAGACTCTCTATGTAGCGCTTATCGATCCCCTCGGGACTGGTGAGCAGACTGGTCCCGACCTTGATGACGATGCGTTTGACCTCTGTGAAGTTACGCATGCCTCTACTCCAGAGGTCGATGGGTAAAGGGTCGGGGGTTATCGCCGCTATACTCCGCGACTATCTGACCCTCCCCGAGGAGCTCCCACTTGTAGATGACAAGCCCTTCGAGGCCAACCGGTCCCCGGGCGTGGATCTTGTTGGTACTTATTCCCACCTCCGCCCCGAGACCGTAGCGGAAGCCGTCGGCAAAGCGGGTACTACAGTTCCACATGACTGAGGCGGAGTCGACACCGCGGATAAACCGCCGCGCCACCCCCTCCTCGGAGGTGATGATCGAGTCGGTGTGGCCGCTGCCGTAACGGTTGATGTGTCTGATCGCCCCCTCCACCCCGGGAACAACCTTGACCGATATCTGGTAGTCGAGATACTCCGTCGACCAGTCCGCTTCAGTTGCCTCTTCGAGATCCTTTACTATAGCGCGACTCGCCTCACATCCGAGGACCCGGACGTTTCGCTCCCGGAGTGCGCCAACCAGGGGAGGCAGAGCCTCCGGGGCGATCGCCTCGTCGACAAGGAGGGTCTCGATTGCGTTGCAGATCGCGACATACTCGGTTTTCGAGTCGACAACGACCTTGACCGCCTGCTCAAGGTCCGCCGCGCCGTCGACGTAG
>JBKHDM010000085.1:0-11740 GCA_046541355.1 Spirochaetaceae bacterium | reverse complement strand
GGTATCCACGAGTCCCAGTCCCGCCTCTGGGAGAACATGATCGGTCGCAGCCGGGAGTTCTGGTCTCACTGGTTTCCCCGTCTCACCGAACTGTTTCCCCGGCAGCTCTCCGGCGTCGAGCCCGAGGCGTTCTACCGGGCGATTAACCGGGTAGAGCCGTCGCTCATCCGCATCGAGGCGGACGAGGTGACCTACAGCCTCCACGTCATTCTCCGGTTTCAGCTCGAGGTCGAGCTGATGAGGGGGGAGCTCGAGGTAAAGGATCTTCCCGAGGCGTGGAACGCCACAATGGAGGAGCTCCTCGGCGTCATCCCGCCGACCAACGCCCTCGGGGTGCTTCAGGATGTGCACTGGTCGATGGGAGCTATCGGGTACTTTCCCACCTACGCCCTGGGTAATCTCTACGCCGCTCAGTTTCTCCACACCCTCACCGGCGAGATTCCGGAGGTCTGGGAGCAGGTAGAACAGGGAAACCTCTCATCCGTGCTCCACTGGCTCCGGGAGAAGATCCACCGCCACGGCTCGGCGAAGAGTCCGGCAGAGCTGATTAGGGAAGTGACAGGAAGTGCGTTAGACCCCTCCCACTTTGTGCGCTACCTTCAGTCCAAGTATGGAGAGCTATACGGCCTTTCTTGAGGTCTCCGCCTATCTCTGGCTTACCATCACCGCCGTTGCCCTCGGTGCGGTCCTTGCCCTGCTGACAACACCGGCGGCGTCTCGCCGCTATCCCGCGCTGTTTAAAGAGCGCCGCCGCCTCGCGGTGCTCGCCCTTCTCACCCTCGCCGTTCTTGCCCTCCCCGGGGCGATTTTTATCCCCGGAAGCGAGCGGTTTCCTCCCCTGCGAGAGCTCGCCCTCTACCTCGGCCCGGTAGCCCTCGTCGCGGGGGCGGCCCTGCGGTTTCCCCGTTTCGGACTGCCTGTTGTCGTCCTCGCCCTCGGCGCGCTCCTCTGGGTGGAGTCGACCGCCCTCGCCGGCTACTACCTGCCCCAACAGGGGGATGTGATGCTCCACCTCGAGGTCCGGGGGGTGGACGCCGAGGGGATCGATCTGCTCGTCGAGGTTCCCCCGGGCCCGGCGGAGCGGTGGCTCGGGGATGAGGAGACGCCGAGGCGACTGGAGCGCCTCGAGAGACTCTCGGTTACCGTCGAGGTGCTCGAGCTGCACCCCTACCTCTGGTGGCGGGGAGGAGCGAGGGGATACCGAGCTGTGGCGCCCGCTGTCGGTTCGAGGGTGGAAGAGGGTGAGGTTTCCCTCCTCGAGGAGCTCGGCGGCGTGAGACGCAGGAGCGTCACTATCTCGGTTCCCCGGGAGGATCTGCTTATGAGCCGTTACCTTCTCATCGAGGGCTCCTCGCAGCCGAGGCTCCATCGCGCTTCCGCCGGGCGCCGGTCGGCGCCGGAAGCGTACCTTGACAGCCGCCCTCGCCGCCCATAGCATGAACCGATGAACGTGGCCGTCGCTCTCACCGCATCCCGACTTGTCCTTGCGCCGATCTTCTTTATTCTGTTTCAGCTCCCGGGATGGACCGGCAGGATGACGCTGCCCATCATCGTCGCCCTCTGGGTCGTCTTTCTGATGATTGAGCTCTCGGATATCCTCGACGGGGCGGTTGCGAGGCGATTCAACCAGGTGTCGGATCTCGGCAAGCTCCTCGACCCCTTCGCCGACGTTATCAGTCGGATGACCTACTTCATTACCTTTGCCGCCGTCGGCATCATGCCGGGATGGATCGTGCTGCTCCTGCTCTACCGGGAGTACTCGATCATCTTTATCCGGATGATGATGTATCGCACCGGCACCGCCCTCGCCGCCCGGAAAGGGGGAAAGCTCAAGGCGGTCTTTTACGCGATCGCCGGGGGCACGGGTATTCTGGTTGCGATGAGCCGCTCCCTGGAGGCGTTTTCGCCCTACGCCTCGATTATCGAGGCAGCAGCTCTCGCAGTCTTTCTCATCTCCCTCGTTCTCGCCTATCTCTCCCTGAGTGACTATCTCCTCGTCTTTTTCCGCCATATGCGGGAGAAGGGCGGTAACAGCTCCGACTGACGCCGACGCCGGATCCCGCAACCGAGAGGAACATCCTCCCGATCCGCTTCCCGTAGCAAACCGCGCCTTTTGTTTCACTAAAGCCCTTTCAGAGGAAATTCGTCCCGGGGACAAAAAATTTGTGATCCCGCCCTTTACATTAAGGATTGAGAAGCGTATTATACACCACGCATACGTTAGATTTGGCCCATATGCCTACCAAAACGTAGGATGCGCTGGGCAGACGACGGGTGTGTAGAATCAGAAAAGCCGTGAGGGCATGCCGCCAGGTCAATCGGGATGCTCGAGCGACGCGAAAACCTTACGTTACGGAGGGTGTATTGATGAGCGACATCAAAACGGCCAAGGACGTTCTCGAGCTGATGAAGAAGGAAGGCGTCGAGATCGTAGACTTTCGCTTTATGGACTTTCCCGGCATTGCCCAGCACTTTTCGGTGCCCGCCGGCGAGATCGATGAGGACTCCTTTACCGACGGTCTCGGGTTCGACGGATCGAGTATTCGCGGCTGGCAGGCGATCAACGAGTCGGACATGCTCGTAAAGCCGGTTGTGGAGTCTGCCTATATCGATCCTTTTTCCGCTTACAAGACCCTGGTTCTCATCTGCAACATCGCAGACCCGATTACCGGCGAGGATTACACCCGGGATCCGCGCAACATCACGCGAAAGGCTAAGAACTACCTCTCCCAGACCGGTATCGGCGACACCGTCTTTTTCGGTCCCGAGGCGGAGTTCTTTATCTTCGACGACGTCCGGTTCGATCAGAACGAGCACTCCGGTTACTACTATGTCGATTCCACCGAGGGACGGTGGAACTCCGGTCGGGAGGAGAACCCGAACCTCGGCTACAAGCCGCGGTACAAAGAGGGCTACTTCCCCGTACCTCCCTCCGACAGTCTCCAGGACATCCGCAGCGAGATGGTCCTCACCATGCACGAGATGGGTATTCCCGTAGAGGCTCACCACCATGAGGTAGCCACGGGGGGTCAGTGTGAGATCGACATGCGTTTCCAGGAGATGGTGACCATGGCGGACAACATGACCAAGTACAAGTACATCATCAAGAACGTCGCCCGGCGCCACAACAAGACGGTAACCTTTATGCCGAAGCCGGTGTTCAACGACAACGGATCGGGTATGCACGTTCACATGTCGATCTGGAAGGACGGGAAGAACCAGTTCTTCGGTGACGGCTACGCCGGCCTCTCGGAGACCGCTCTGTACGCCATCGGCGGACTGCTCAAGCACGCCCCGGCGGTCCTCGCCTTTACCAACCCGACCACCAACAGCTACAAGCGCCTCGTTCCCGGCTTTGAAGCGCCGGTGAACCTCGCCTACAGCCGGCGAAACCGAAGCGCCGCGGTTCGTATACCGATGTACTCCAACTCGGAGAAGGCGAAGCGCTTCGAGTTTCGCTGCCCCGACCCGTCGAGCAACCCGTACCTCGCCTTCTCGGCGATGCTCATGGCGGCGATTGACGGCATTCAGAACAAGATCCATCCCGGAGAGCCCCTCGACCGCAACATCTACGACCTCTCGCCTGAGGAGGCGGCAAGCGTTCCCAAGACTCCCGGCAGTCTCGGCGAGGCACTGATGGCTCTCGAGGCGGACCATGAGTTCCTCCTCAAGGGTGATGTCTTTACCAAGGACGTTATCGAGACCTGGATCGACTACAAAATGTCCGAAGAGGTGATGGCCCTCAATCTGCGGCCCCACCCGTACGAGTTCGCCCTCTACTACGACATCTAAAGAAACTGCACTCCTCTGGTTTGGTAACCTCGAGGCCGTCGGGCGGTGTCCCGACGGCCTCTCTTATTCTGCGAGCTCGGCGTTATAGATGCCGCGGACCCGCTGGAGCACTTCCGACAGGCGCTGGGAAAAATTGTCGAGATCTTCACCCTCCGGGAGCACAAGCCGGGCAAGCTTTCTGCGCGCCCGGGGGTCTGCGGGTATCGTATGGAGCTGCCGGTCCTCGTAGACCTGGAGGAAGTGCTCGATCCGGCGCAAAAAGACATACTCCCGCTTGAGGGTGGCTGTAGTATCCGCGGCGAGCACACCTCCCTCCTCGAGCTTGGCGAGGGCCATGAGGGTGTTGCCGGTAAGGACTTCCGGATAGTGTCTGGCGTGGACCATCTGAAGCGCCTGAGCGACAAACTCAATGTCCCGGATGCCGCCGACGCCGTTTTTGACGTCCGGCGCCGCGCTCATGTACTGGTCCACCGCCTTCTCCCGCATCCCACGGATGCTGCGCACCACCGCAGACCTGCCACCGGCCTCACTGATCCGTCGAATAAGGATCGGCTTGCACCGCTCGAGAAGCTCCCATCCGAGCTCTATGTTACCGGCCACCGGGCTGAGCTTGATCATCGCCTGCAGCTCCCAGAGCCCCGCCTTCGAATCGTAGTACTCCACAAGCTGATCGACGCTGTTCACAAGCTCTCCCGAGTCACCGTAGGGGCGCAACCGCAGGTCGACACGATACGCCTTTCCCTCCTCGGTAAAGTCCGACAGGTCCCGCAGCAGGCGCTGGAGGATTTTCGCGCCGGTGCGGCTCTCCATCTCGCTTCGGGTCTGACCGGCGGGCTCGTAGGCGAGGAGCAGGTCGATATCCGAGCTGTAGTTGAGCTCCCGGCCCCCGAGCTTGCCGAAGGCGAGGAGGGAGCACCGTTTTGCCACACTCTGCTCCTGAGGGGAGAGCTCGCTCACGATCCGGTCGAAGGCGCAGGAGATGATCGCCCGGCCGAGGGCGGAGATCTCCGTTACCACCTCGAGAAAGTCCTGGCCGAGGCAGATATCCTTGGTGCCGATCCGCAGGATCTCCCGCTTGCGAAATCGTCGCAACCGGTTGAGCCAGTCGCTCCTGCTCTCCGCGCTATCTCCCGCGAGGAGCTCGGACTCCATCACCCGCTGGTCCCGCCGCTGGAGGACCACCTTCGGCTCGGTGATCCAACTGAGGAAACCGGGGTTCTGGATGAGGGTGTCGGCGAGAAACTGACTTCCTGAAAAGACCTTGAGCATCAGTTCCAGACGTCTCGGTTGGGAGAGGAGCCGGCGAAAGAACGCCTCCCGATCGTCTACCTCATGGGTAAAGCGTTCCCAGTTGTTGAGGGCCATGTCCGGGTCGGAGGTCTTCAGAAGATGCTCCCAGGCGAGGACCACCAGAGCCGCGAAGAGCTCCCGGACCTCCCCCTCCCCGGCGATCCGCTTGAGATTCATCACGCCCCGCTCCGGGTCCTCGAAGCCGGCGTTGGTCAGGACGGAGGTCTCCTCCGCGAGGGACTCGGAGAGCACGATGTCCGCGGGGTTGCCCGCCGCCCCGGCGGGGATCGCCTCCCTGCCGAGATGGCGCTCGACAAAGGAGCGGACCCTGGCAGTCTCGGTCTCGAAGTCGAGGCGGAGCCGCTCCTCCGGCGCAACCTCGCCAACCTCCTCGTACCCCATTCTCCGGGCGAGATGGCGGAACTCCAGGGTGCCGTAGGCGGGAAGAAAGAGATCCTGCGCGTTGCCCCGGAGCATCCTAAGCCCGTTTATCAGATTCCGGAGGAAGCGGTACGCCCGGATCATCCCTTCGGCCTCCTCCTCGTCGATCGTGCCAACCTCCGAGAGACCCCGGAGGGTTGCGTGGATACCGGGATTACGCAGCTGAGGGTGGCGGCGGCCGTGAAAGACCTGCAGGAGCTGGACGTTGTACTCCAGGTCTACCAGCCCTCCCGGGCTGAACTTCGCGTTGAGGCGAGACCCCCAGAGTTTCTCCTCGAGCTGCCGTTGCCTCAGGCTGCGGATCTCCGACACATCGATGGAGTCGGTCTCATAGATAAGAGAGTCCCGAATGCGCATCACCCGCTCTCCGAGGCTCCGGCTTCCGGCAATCGCCCGGAGCCGGACGAGGGCGAGGCGCTCGGCGCTATGGGCGGGGCCCCCCTTTCCGTAGTAGGAGACAAAGCTCTCCTCCGGCACCGCCAGAGGGCCGTCGCTGCCGTACGGACGCAGTCTCACATCTACCCGAAAGATCCCCTCCCGCCGGGACTCGATGATGTTTGTCGCCTCCTTGAACAGCCGCTCGAAAAACTCCCGGTTCGGCACCACCTCCGGGCCGGAGGTGTCACCGTGGTCGCTGTAGAGAAAGAGGAGCTCGATATCCGAGGCGTAGCCGAGGGCGGAGCCTCCGAGCTTGCCGAGACCGAAAGCGGCCCACTCCGCGGTCATCCCCGCGGCGCTTAAGGGCGCGCCGTACCTGTCGGTCAGGGCGTCCCAGGCGATATCCACCGCCGACTGCACAACAGCCTCCGCAAGACGGGTCAGGCGGTGACTCAGGAAAAAGAAGTTCCGTTCCCGCTGGAGAATATGGTCGATATCGATGAGAAACGCCTGGCGATCCTTGAAGGCGTTGAGAGCCCGCTTTTTTTCCTCATAGCTCGACGCCTCGGCGATCGCCTGTGTGAGCTTTCTGGGAACCTCCTCGCTCTCCGAGGAGAGCAGGCGGTGCTCCTCCACCTGGGAGAGCAGGGGAAGCAGGTTCTCCTGCTGGAGGCGAATAAAGTCCTCCCAGAGAAAGTCGCTCGCCCCGAGTAGCCGGGCAAGCTCTCGCTGCCGGCCGGAATCGGCGAGCATTGTTTGTATCGCCTCACCATCCCCGGCGGCGGCAAACTCCTCGATGAGCTGCTCGAAGCGACGCAGCGCGGCGAGGGGGTCCGGCGCCCGGTCGATAACGTGGGTGAACTGCTTGGTGAGAAGCACCGCGAGGCGAACCCGATCCTCCTCCTCCGGGGTGAGCGGGTTTCCGGCGTAGTTCCTCACCTCGAAGACGTCCCGAATGAGGGAGTCCACGGTGTCGATCTCCACGTGGTAGATCGCTATCTGGTGGAGGCTCAGGGCGGAGGAGAGGCCGTAGAGAAAAAAGGGGGTGTCCTGCCCCTCCACCTCGAGGCGGGTAAAGCCGGTGTCGAGGGCTCCGAAGGTAATGTCCACGGGCATCAGCACCTGCTCACCCGGGGTCCGGCGGGAGGCCGCATCGGCAACCGCCTCGGCAACATTGCGACGGCACTGCTCGAGGGTGTCGCTGTTTGCCCTCAGTGAGCGCTCCTCTCTGGTGAGAGGCTCGAGGAGGCGGTAGATAAACGCCTCGGTCTCCGTCGCCCAGGCGTCGGGGTCTTCGGGACGCTCCATCTCGCCGGCGAAACTGTCAAAAATGAGGGAAGGGGAGGCGGTGGTGGTGTAGACGTGCCCCCGGGTGAGATTTACCCCCGCTGCGCCGAGGGCTCCGGTGATAAAGCTGAACAGGCCGGGGGCGTCAAAGGAGTAGAGGTCGACGGTACAGCTGTTCCCGGAGGCGGAGACCTCGACGATCACGGGGCGGTCTCGGCCGAGGCGAGCGAGATTGGCGAGGTGAAGCAGGATCTCCTTCTCCTCGAACTGCTCCCTCATGGAGTCGGGAAGCTCGGCGACTATGGGAGCCGCCGAACCCCTGAGCTCCTCGGGCAATCCCTCAAGCAGGCTGCGTCTCACGAACCTCCGCCTCTTCCGGAATAACCTGGGAGCGGATCTTTTCGACGCGCCACACCTGGTACTTCTTTACGAAGCCGGTAGGACGGTAGGTCATCTTTGCCTGTCGCAAGCCCTCGTCCCCGAGGTCCTGTTCACGATTGATGTACTGGTAGTGTCGCGGCAGCACCGAGGCGAAGGCTCGGTTTATAAACTGGTAGATCCCCTTGTAACCGGAGAGCGCCTTCTCGTAGTGGACCGCGAAACTCCGTCCACGCGCCAGGGGCTCTCCGAGGGTGTAGGCGGCGGGCTTGCCGTCGACGTAGACCATATACCCTTTCAGGTCGAGCTCATCCATCAGCTCGAGAGCCTCCCGGGCCGCGGTGTAATCGCCCTCATCCTCCCGCTCCTGCCGCCACTGCTCGAGGACATAGAAGGCGTCCTCCAGGTTGTCCCGGCCGAGGTACCGCTCCTCGAAATCGTAGTTGTTGACAAAGGAGTTAACCAGGTTTCGTTTCTTGTGGTACTTCTTTCCGGAAAGAGCGGCGAGATCGCTCTTGAGGTAGAGGTAGTCGAAGTTGTCCCGGTCCTCGATAACGAAATAACCCATCGACTCGAGCTCAACCCGAAACTGATCGGCGTGTCGGCCCGACAGTCCCTTGATGTACTCATGTTCCTCGAAGATCTGTCGGAAGATGCCTCGGTCCTCCGGAAGGCCGCAGGGGAGCATGAAGAAGCTCTTTCCCTTCTTGGTGCCGGAGATTATTAGGTGCCCCTCGGGAAGCCAGGAGAGCTCGTAGTTGTACTCCCGGCGAAAGAGGTAGAGCCCCGCGAAGGTGTACTCCGAGATACCCTCTTCGAGGTTGGACAGGCGCGGATGCAGCTCCTCCCGCATCTCGAGGGTAATGGGCGCAAAGTCAGGGTAACGGGGTATACTCATACTCGAGAATATATTGGAATGTGACTATCCCGGGCAACGATCCGTTGCGCTCCTCCACGCCGGGGATAACCGGCGTGACGACCTTGAACAGCGTGGTGGGCGAAGGTATTATTCCCGCCATGAGTCTCGAACTTGACAAGCAAGCAATCCGGGAGGAGGCGCTCGAACGCTTCCTCCGCTACGTAACAGTCTACACAACCTCCGACCGTCACTCCGGGACTCACCCCTCCTCCGAACGGCAGTTCGACCTCGCGCGGATCCTCGTGGAGGAGCTCAAGGGTCTCGGGGTCACTGATGTAGAGCTCACCGATAACTGCTACGTCCTCGCCCGGATTCCCGGAAACGACGGCGGCAAGGCGCCCTCCCTCGGTTTTCTCGCCCACATGGATACCGCCCCGGACCTCTCCGGAGAGGGTGTCTCCCCGCAGCTGTGGAGGGATTACAACGGAGAGCCGATCCGCCTCAACGAGAGCTACACCCTCGACCCGGAGGATTATCCCGCTCTCAAGGATTACATCGGCGACACGATCATCACCACCGACGGCACAACCCTCCTGGGAGCCGACGACAAGGCTGGGGTGAGCGAGATCATGACCGCCGTGAGTTACCTTCTCTCCCATCCCGACATCCCCCGGGGGGACCTGGAGGTTATCTTTACCCCGGACGAGGAGATCGGCCACGGCATCGACGGCCTGCCCCTCGAGGAGCTCAACAGCCGCTTCTGCTTTACCATGGACGGTGGCGCCGAAGGTATGATCGAGGCGGAGTGTTTCAACGCCTACCACTGCCGGGTCACCTTTAACGGGTACGTGATCCATCCGGGAAGCGCGAAAAACCGTATGGCCAACGCCACCACCATGGCCGGCCGCTTTCTCTCAATGCTTCCCCAGGCTGAGAGTCCCGAGGCGACCGAGGGGCGTGACGGATTTTACTGTCCCGTGGAGGTGAGAGGGGACTACGGTACCGCCGTGGTAGACCTGATTATCCGGGACTTCGAGATCGAAGAGGTCGAGCGGCGGATCGACTACGTCCGCTCCCTCGCCGCAACCCTCGAAAAGGCGTTTCCCCGAAGCTCGGTAGTGGTGGAGGTGGAAAAGCAGTACCTCAACATGCGGGACGCGCTGAAACCGTACCCCTTCGTTATGGATTTTGTCCGGGAGGCGGTGAGCGAGGCGGGCCTCGTGCCGCAGATCCACAGCATCCGCGGCGGGACCGACGGCTCGAGGCTCACGGAGCTCGGCATACCGACGCCGAACATCTTCGCAGGGGGACACAACTTCCACGGTCGTTACGAGTGGATCGCGCAAGGGGCGCTGCAGCGGGCCACCGAGACGATTATCCATCTCGTTGACATCTGGAGGCGGCGGGCGGCGGACCATGTCGGCTGATTTCACCGGGAGACTCGCCCTTCTCACCGGCGCCTCCCGAGGTATCGGGGAGGCGATCGCCTCGATGCTCTACCGCCGGGGCGCGACGGTCTACCTCCTCGGTCGCCCCAGGGAGACCCTCGAGGGGGCGGCCGGCAGGATCGAAGCCTCGGGCAAAAAGGACGAGCCCCGGCTGCGACCCGACCTCGACGAGAGCGCCCTCACCCGGCCCGCCTCGATTGCCGGAACCGTGGAGGCGCTCCTCTCCCTCGACTCCTCGGCAATGATCGACCAGGTGCAGATCAGGCGCGCCTCAAAGGAGCCGTGGTCCTGACTCAGCTTTGCCTTACCCCGTCCGGCGACAGCAGCCGCGGTTGCCCGCGCCCCTCTCCCCAGGGTGGAGGACAGCAGTAAGGGCGAGAGAGTTTGCGCTTTCCCCGGGACTCTGTGGTAGTATCTTACATGGGGACGTGGAACGTGAGTCGAGCCAGTAGAGCCGCCGGACGGAGTATTCTTCTCGCCTCTCTGTTTCTCCTCTGGAGTTGCTCCGAAGGTTCGCTCCTGGTGCCCGACCTCTCGGAATCCGAGGAGCCGGCGGTGGAGACCCTCGAGGCGGGCTCCTCTGTCTCCTCGACAGATACTATTCCTATTTCGATCCTCCCTGGTAACTACTCGCTCCTGGAAATTCGATTACTCACCCTCGACGGGGAGGAGCGGTTTTTCACCACCTATGACGGAGCAATCCTCGGTGAGCCGCGCCTTCCGGACCTGCCGGTACCTGACCTGGAAGAGGGCAGCTACACCCTCGACCTGCGCCTCTTCGAGGCGGGTCAGGAGGTCGCCCGGCAGGAGTCGCTGGTCTTTATCACCGACGCCCTTCTCGATCTTGTCGGTATCACCCTCTATCCCCCGAGCTCGCAGACCGAGGCTGAGCTTCTCGCCGAGGCGACGATCCGACGTGGAGAGGATAGCCTCGACCCGTTTATCCGGTGGCGCTTTGACGGAGAGGTGGTGGCGGAGGGGCTTCTTTCGGACCTCGGGCAGACAGTGCGGATTGCCGTGGGGGAGGAGACCGGGGTCTTCCAGATTACCGCCGAGCTCTTTCCCTGGGCGCCTGCGTACTCCGGAAGCTACGAGTTCACCTCCCCGGTCATCCGTCGTACCGATGTTGCCGTGCGCCCCCAGTGGGAGGATGATGAGGCGTGGGTCCGCTACACCTTTGACGGGCACCTGCGACCGGCGGGAGACGCTCTCGAGGAGGAGGCAGCCCCGGGGAGCTGGCAGCTTATCGGGGAGCCGGAACTGAGCCTCGAGGACGAGCTGTTCGGGTTTCTTCTCGACGATGAGCGCGGCTTTTACCTCCCGGAACCGCTTTTCCCGGAGTCCGATGGAGCGCTTCTTCCGGTTCGCTTTGAGCTTTCCTTCGCCCTCCTCACACCTCCCGTCGGGGCTACACCGATTTTTGCTACCGGTAACGGCAATGGCGGAGTTACCATCGGCGCGGACGATCAGGGCGCGCTTTTTGTCGGTCTGTTTGACGGGGAGCAGAGCAGTCGGGTCGAGCTGCCGCCGGGGAGCCTCGCCGCAACGGAGCTTGTAACTGTGGCGGTCGAGCTCTATCCCGGGGAGGAGCAGGTAGAGCTTTTTGTCTATGTAGACGGGGAGCTCGAGGAGATAGCCGATCTCCCTGTCTCCCTCGCCGGCGGCACCCACAGTGCGGAGTCCACCGTTTCCGGCACAATGGAGGAGTTTATCGAGGAGCCGGCACTGCGAGGTGCGGTTATCCAGCCCCTCGCGGGGGCGGTGGTCCTCATAGACGATCTCGCCGTCTCTCTCCCGGCGGACGATGAGGTGCGTGCCGAACAGCTCACCCTCGAGGCGGGGGAGCTCCTCGAGGTGAGGCTTCCGG
>JBKHDM010000084.1:0-11746 GCA_046541355.1 Spirochaetaceae bacterium | reverse complement strand
GCAGCCGTTTCGGTCCGCGGTGCTGTGACCCTCCTCCAGTAGACGGAGAGTCGCCCGCGGCTCTTCTGTTGCCTGTCCGGCGACGGAAGTCCAGAGGCCGTACCGGCCGGTTACGCTTTCTGACGGTAGCCGGAAGCTAAAGAGATTATGTGCTCTTCGCCAACGCTTCTTAATTCTTACTGTCCTCCACCCTGCGGAGGGGTAACAACTATTGCAGGCGGAGTAGCGACTGGAGGTCCGCAATCCTCGGCATGGCGCTCTGCGCTCCGAGAGCCGTGCAGGCGAGAGCCCCGACGGCGTTGCCGTAGCGGATAGCCTCGGCCATCGGCTTGTCGTTACCGAGGGCGAAGGCGAGGCCGGCGTTAAACGCGTCGCCGGCTGCAGTGGTGTCCGCCACGTCCACGGTAAAGCCGCCGACCCTGCTCACGCCGCTCTCTTCGATTAGATAAGCCCCGGCTCCACCAGCCTTGATGATTGCCCGACCGGCTCCCTGTTTTTTCAGTGACGCTCCCGCGGCGGCGGCACTCTTCTCGTCAGTGACCTTGATGCCGGTAAGGGCGTACGCTTCGCTCTCGTTGGGTGTGATCAGGTCGACGTTCTTTAGGAGCTCCGGCGGAAGAGGATCACTCGGCGCAGGGGCCGGGTCGAGAATGGTTGTCACCTCCCGTTTTGCGAGCAACCCGAGGGTGTATTCGATAGTGTCGAGGGGGATTTCGAGCTGGAAAAGGACGAAGTCCGATGCTGCGATAGCTTCGATGTTTCGATCTATGTAATCGCGGTCCACCAAGCCATTAGCGCCGGGAACGATGACGATGTGGTTCTCCCCCTCATCGTCCACCTCGATCACCGCGACACCTGTGGAGACGCCGCTTTCAACCGTGAGTATCCTCTGGTCTACTCCCTCGCGGTTAAAGGTTTCCTTGTAGCTGCTGCCGAACAGATCATCCCCTATTTTTCCTGCCATTGTTACCTTCGCCCCAAGGCGCGCGAGGGCCACCGCCTGATTAGCCCCTTTACCGCCGGGGTATGTTCCGAACCCTTTCCCGGTCCGGGTCTCTCCGGGGGCCGGAAAGCTATCGACCTGGGCTACCAGGTCCATGTTAATGCTGCCGACAACGGTGAATCGCGCGTTCATACTGCCTCCCTGCTCTGTAGATGAGCCTACAGCCTCCCAGGGGTCGCTGCAAGATAGATCCGGACCCTGGGGTGCGAACGAACCGTCATCACCAGTACCCACTACGTGAGCCCCGAGCTTACCGAGCAGAGTCGGTAGAAGGAACTCAACCTACCTGCGGCTGCTCCAGGATAAAGCGGTTGACGGTGTGGTGTTTGTCTCCACCGGCGGATAGCGACGGTCAGCGGGCCTGAGGGGGTTAGCCTCAACGGCGGATCGCCTCTCCGGCTACCGCCGCGCCATGCACGAAGAAGGGCTTGCGCCTCTCACGGAGGTTGGAGATTTCCAGGTGGGAAGCGGCTACCACGCCTTCGGACGGCTCATGAAGCGAAAGGAGCCGCCCACGGCGATCTTTGCGTCCAACGATCTGATGGCCCTCGGCGTGCTCCATGGCGCCGGGTCGGCCGGTTTCGCCGCAATACTCTAGAAGCGGGATGACGTCCTGTCCGCCCTTTCGGTATGTTCATGCCATGGAAGAGCGCTACACCTACACAGCCCAGGTATCATGGATCGGAGAAAAGAAGGGGGTCACCGTGGCCGACGCCCTCCCGCAGATCGACGTCGCAACGCCACCGGAGTTCGGCGGTCACCAGGGGCGGTGGTCCCCGGAACACCTGCTCGTCTCGAGCTTGGGAAGCTGCATCATGACCACCTTTCTCGCCATCGCCGAGGCGTCGAAGTTCGAGTTTACCTCCTACGAGTCTAAGGTCACCGGCACGATCGAGAGGATCGAGAAGAGCTACGAGTTCACTCATCTCGAGGTTACCGTTCACCTCGGAGTCTCCGAGGAGTCGGCGGTACAGAAGGGAGAACGACTGCTCCAGAAGGCGGAAGAGAACTGCTTCATCTCCAACTCCCTGAAGGCGAAGGTGGAGATACTTCCGGAGGTAACCGTCGTTTAGGCCCGCCGGGGCCAGGAGGAGGCGGGTCAGACGGGAGAGGCTTCGGAGGAGCTGTCGAGCTCTCCGTAGGAGGCTGCGCGCTCGAGCGCCTGAAGTCGATTGTCGGTGAGGTATACCCCCTCCCCGAAGATCCCGACATTTCCGAGCAGCCGTTTCGCCTCCTCCGAGGCGCCGGAGATGTAGACACCCTTTCCGGTCTGTCTCGCGTCCCGGATCACGTTTTCCAAAGCGATGGCGACGGTGGTGCCGAGCATTGAGACCTCCGCGAGATCGATCACCAGCGCCCTGGTCTCGCCGCTCATCGCCGCGCTCTCCCGGTTGATCGCCTGGGCGACGCCGAAGATCATCGGTCCGCTCAAGTGAAAGAGTACTACCTTCCCCTCGGCCTCCTCGAGAATCCGGCGTTCCTCCTCGGAGACCACAACCGGGTCACCACTCGGGTCTATGGTTGTGACCTTTGTAGCGGCGAGACTCGAAAGGCGCTCAATGGTGAGAATGTTCGCGATAAAGACACCCACGCCGACGGCCACGATGAGGTCGACAAACACCGTGAGGAGGAGAACGCTGTACATGACGATGGTGGCGTTGGCGGAGATCTTGTGCGCCCGTCCGAGAAAGCTCCAGTCGAGGATGTCGATCCCGACCTTTATGGTGATCGCCGCGAGTACTGCCATCGGCACCGAGGCGAGGGCCGGGCCGATTGCAAGAACCACCGCCAGCAGGAGAAGTGATCGGACCACCGCGGCAAAGGGGCTGCGCGCCCCGGTCTGAATGTTCACCACCGTCCCCATTGTGGCTCCCGCCCCGGGCAGTCCGCCGAACAGTCCGGACAGGAGGTTTCCGATGCCCTGACCGAGGAGCTCACGGTTTGAGTTGTGGTGCTCCCGGGTGAGACTGTCGGCGATCATCGCCGTGAGCAGGGTGTCGATACAACCGAGCAGTCCGAGAACAAGACCGTCGAGGACGATCTGTGTCGCCTCCTCGGAGGTAAAGGTGGGAATCACCAGCTGCGGCAGTCCCATGGGAATCCTGCCGATCGTCCGGACCGTACCGCTTTCCAGGAGTAGGGATGCGCCGAATGTCCCCAGAAGCAGGACCAGCAGTTGCGGTGGTACGTAGCGTCGCCACTTTTTCGGGGTGAGCAGGAGCATGAGAAGGGAGAGCGCCGAGAGGGCGTACTCCGGAAACGATGCCTCCCCGAGGAGAGAGGGCAGGGAGCGCAGGATCTCGAAAGCCCCACCATCTGCGGCGGTGACGCCGAGGAACGAGGGGATCTGGTTGATGACAAGGAGCACGCCGATACCGGACATGAAGCCGGAGATGACGCTGTAAGGCATGAGGGTGATGTAGCGGCCGAGCTTGAGGTAGCCGAACACGATCTGCACAACTCCCGCTACCATGACCACCGTAAAGGCCATCGCCATTCCCGTATCCGGGTTCTGAGCTACAAGCTGGGTAACTACCGCTGTCATGAGCACCGTCATCGGGCCGGTGGGCTCGGAAATCAGGGTGCTCGTTCCGCCGAAAATTGCCGCGAAGAGACCGACAATGATCGCGCCGTAGAGCCCCGCCTGGGCTCCGGCGCCGGAGGCGACACCGAAGGCTAATGCCATCGGGAGAGAGACAACCGCGGTGGTGATCCCGCCAAAGATATCGTTCCTGGTGTTTCGAGGCGTTAGTCGTTCCAGAAGCATAGCTGGAAACAAGTGGTAACGAAGTTGGGAGGTTCTGAAAAGGCCCCCCTGCAGCCCGCCTCGTGACCGGTTACTCCCGCACCCCGGGGCTGGGGGTATCGCCGGCCAACGTTGCCGATCAGCTCAAACTATTAGCATCATCACTAGTGATGAAGCGAATTTTAGTAGTTGATGACTCGGCTGCAATGAGGCAGCTGATGACCCTCACCCTCGAGAAAGAGGGGTATGAAGTCATTACAAAGAATAACGGCCGCGAGGCGGTCTCCTACCTCGCCGACGAGAACCCCGAGCTCGACGTAATCATCTCAGACATAAACATGCCCGAAATGGGCGGGATCGACCTGGTCAGGGAGATCCGCTCCAATGACCGGTTCAGGTTTACCCCGATCGTAATCGTCACCACCGAATCGGAAGAGTCCATGAAGCTGCAGGGCAAGGAGGCCGGCGCCTCCGCCTGGATCGTCAAGCCCTTCGAACAGGACCAACTCATCTCGGTGATCTCCCAGGTCATCCTTTGAGCCGGCCGGGTTCCCTGATTCCGGTGATTTGCCTTTTTCCTCTCTTTATTACGACTGTTGACTAGGGCAGTAAGGAAATGGCTGAGGTAAGGATTACGGAAAAAGACAACAGCGTCGCGGTGTTTATTGAAGGTGGTGCCCAGGTGCAGCACGCTGAAACGATCCGGGAGCGTCTCGTTGAGGCGATCGCCTCCTCGAGGGACCTGGTGGTCGATCTCTCGGGGGTGGAGTCGGCGGATCTTTCTTTCCTGCAGCTTCTGGTGGTCGCCCGGAGAGAGGTTGAAACGGCCGGCGGGAGTTTCCAGCTTCTGCCCCCGCAGCTGCCGGAGCAGATCGCCTCGCTGTTCTCCCTCTGCCTCGGTGACGCCCCGGGCAGCACGGATACCTCGGAGATAGGAAGGCTCCTCTCCCATTGAATCAAGAACTACTCGACGCGTTCCGCCAGGAAACCAGGGACATCCTCGACGAGACTGAGCAGCTTCTCCTGACATCCCTCGAATCGGGGGGCGAGTCGATCGATGTGGATGAGGTTTTTCGCGCGCTTCACACCGTCAAGGGAACCGGCAGCATGTTCGACCTTCAGGAGCTCGTCGGTGCCGCCCACCGTCTCGAAAGCGTCTTTGCAAAGATCAGAAGCGGGGAGGGGGAGTTTTCCGAGGCGATCGCCTCAAAGACCCTCGAGGGAATCGACCTTCTCCGATATCTCGCCGACGACCCGGCCAACACGCTTACCCCTGAGGGAGCGTCTCTGCTGAAAGGGCTCGAGGAGGCAGTCGGCGGGATCGGAGAGAGCGAAACGCAGCAGTCCCGGACTCCCGACGCCGGGGGGCAGCCGGATCGCTCCCACGACAGCGGCGGGGGCCGAATGCTTCTGGTCGCCTTTGCCCCGAACCGGGAACTCTTCGAGAACGGCGGTCGTCCCCTCGCGGTGGTCCGCCGCCTCGCCTCCTTCGGCACCTACGCCGCAACCACCCGGGTCACCGACTCCCTGCGGCGGTTGGAGGAGCTCGAGCCGACCTCCTGTGAGACTGCCTTCTGGTTTATTGTCCACACCGAGGAGGAGCTCGCCCGGGTGGAAGAGGCGTTTATCTTTGTCCGGGACGAGGCGGAAGTTCGGATCGAGACGATCATCGACGGCTGCCGGGCGCCGAGTCAGGAGCAGTGGTCGGCGATTCGCAAAGTCCTCAGCGAGGATACCGAGGCGTTTCTACTCGAGGTCGGCAAGATCATCGGGCGTCACCAGGAGGAGGGCCTCGCGCCGGCAGAGTCGGTGGAGTCGGTCTCAGAGGAGGAACAACGCGCTGTACTGACCGCGGAGGCAGCGATGGAGGAGTCCTCGGAGCCGGGAAAGGACGACGCTCTTCATTCCGCCACCCTCCGGGTCAAGTACGAGAGTCTTCAGGAGATGATCAATCAGGTTGGTGAGATCGTGACGCTCCAGGCCCGGATCGACAACTACGTCGCCCAGACCGAGCAGCGGGATCTGCAGACCCTGCTGCGTCGCCTGAGGGCAAACATCACCGAGCTCAGGGACACGGCGATGCAGATGCGGATGGTGCCGCTGCAGACCGGCTTGCAACATCTGCGGCGAGCGGTGTACCAGGCCGCGAGAGAGACGGGGAAAGCTGTTGCGTTTGATCTCGATACCGGGGACACCGAACTCGACAAGGTTGTGGTCGACGCCCTCAAAGATCCTCTCCTCCACATCGTCCGCAACTCCGTGGACCACGGGATTGAAACCCCTGAGGAGCGCGTGGCAGCCGGAAAGCCGGAGAAGGGTTCTGTGCGCATAACCGCCCACCACGACCGGGGCAGCGTGATCATCAAGGTAGCCGACGACGGAGCGGGGATCGACAGCGAGGCGATACGGGCGGCGGCGATCGAAAAGGGAGTGATCCACGGCTCGAGGGAACTCTCCGAGGGGGAGCTTCAGAACCTCATATTCAGCCCCGGCTTCAGCAGCCGTCGGGAGGCAACCGACCTCTCCGGCCGGGGAGTCGGGATGGACGTGGTCAAGCGGAACATCGAGGCCCTTCGCGGCACCGTCTCCCTGAGCTCTACCCCGGGTGAGGGGACGGAGCTGCTCCTCGAGCTGCCCCTGACGCTCGCGATTATTGACGGCCTTTTATTCAAGGTCGCCGGGTCGAGCTACCTCATCGACCTCTCGATTGTTGAGGAGTGCCTTCAACTCAAAGAGAGCGACCTGAGAGGGGGAGAGGGAAGCAGAATTATCCGGATCCGTGATGAGGCTGTCCCGTATCTGCCGGTGAGCGCCCTGTTTTCGGGAAACCTCGAGGCGCAGGAGGTCAACGGCTCCCGGCAGGCGATTGTCACCAGGAGCGGAAGCGGCAAGCTCGCCCTTCTGGTGGACGAGATAACCGGTCAGCACCAGGCCGCGATCAAGTCCCTCGGCGTCTACATGGGCGAGATCGGAGAGTTTGCCGGAAGCACCGTCCTCGGTGACGGTACCGTCGCCTTCGTCCTCGACCCTCAGGCGGTCTTCAGAAAGAGCAAGGAACTACTCTAGGAGGAGTATCAATGAAGTTATCAATAAAGGGAAAGCTGCTGCTGAGTTTTTCGGTAGCGATTGTCGGACTGCTGGCTGTGGCTGCTCTTGGTCTACGCACGATGAACGGCATCGAGGAGCGGCTGGTAGCGACAGTTGACGGCCCGGTCGAGGAAATCCGTCTCTCCGGCCTTATGCAGGAGTCCTTGCTCGAGCTCGGACGTAGCCAGCGCAACATGCTCCTCGAGGAGGGCGCCGGCATCGACGAGTATCGCCGGACCATCGACACTCGGATCGGGGAGTTTCAGGAGTTCGAGGAGCAGTTTCTCGACGTCGTCGCTGGAACGGAGCAGGAGGAGACAGGAGACAGAGTTGCAACGGTTTTTGAATCCTATGTCGAAGGCGTCCGGGAAGTGGAGCGGCTCGCTCAGGTCGGAACCGAGGAAGCGACTCTGGAGGCTGAAGAAATCATCAACGGTGAGGGTGCCCAGCAGGTGGAGGAGCTCGATGAGATAATCTCCGGCGTCTTTGACGAAGCGGAGCTCGAGCTCTCCGAGGCGAGGACAGCAGCGGATGAGAACTACCGCACCGCCCTGGTCAGTATCCTCGTCGTCACGGGGATTGTGTTTCTCCTCACCCTGCTTCTCGCGCTCTGGGTAGGACGCTACATCATCAAGTCCCTCGACCGCACCGGCCGGGTGCTCTACGCTCTGTCGGAGGGAGACACCTCTCATGATCTCGGCACCATCGGAAGCGACGAGATCGGTGATATGATGGGTTCCCTCAAGCGACTCATCGAAGGGCTCTCCCACAAGAGTGGTGCCATTGCGAGGATCTCCGACGGGGCGCTGAACACCGAGGTCCATCCGACCTCCGACAAGGACACCCTCGGACACTCTCTGGTCACAATGCGGGACACCCTTGCGGATATGGTGCAGCAGATCCAGGGATCAGCCGATCAGATCGCCGCAGGCTCCACCCAGATCTCCGATTCGAGTCAGGAGCTTTCGGAGAAGAACACCGAACAAGCCTCCTCTGTTGAGCAGATCTCCGCCAATATGGATGAAATAAGCGCAACGACCAAGCAGAACCGGGACAACGCTCAGGAGACCGAGTCGATGGCGAAGCAGTCCGCCCAGGCGATTACCAAGGGGGGCGAACAGGTCGACCAGACCGTCCAGGCGATGAGGCAGATCGCCGAGAAGATCGACGTGATCCAGGAGATCGCCGGACAGACCAGCATGCTGAGTCTCAACGCGTCGATCGAGGCGGCTCGGGCTGGAGAGCACGGAAAGGGATTCGCCGTGGTCGCCTCGGAGGTGCAGAAGCTTGCCGAGAGCACCCAGAACGCCGCGAAGGAGATCGACGAACTCACAAGCTCTTCCGTCCACGTAGCGGAGCAGGCGGGAGAGATGATCGAAAAGGTTGTTCCCAATATTCAGAAGACCGCCGAGTTGATATCGGAGATCGCCGCCTCCAGTCGGGAGCAGAGTGATGGTGTTACCGAGGTAAGCACCGCAACCCAGCAGGTCAATACGGCGGTTCAGGATAACGCCGCCGCAAGCGAGCAACTCGCCTCGACCTCCGAGGAGCTATCCGCCCAGGCAACCCAGCTCCAGGAGCTCATAAGCTACTTCAAGCTCTCCAAGGAGCAGGCAAGGAACGCCCTCCCCGCGCTCCAGGGGCAGCGGCACGGTGAGGCAGCCGCAGGCAACGGCCATGGCGGCGAGCCGGCCGCAGGCAACGGCCACCACCGCCCGGGGGACAGCCGGCAATCCGAGCACTCCCGGCGAATGCCGCAACAGGCCGGACAGGGACAGGCCGGACAGGGCAGGGGTGGCCGAGTTCCACAGCCCCAGGCTCAGGGCGAGGGAACAGGCGCACCGAGCACCGGCATAGCCCTCGCCCTTGAGGGCGGTGAGGGTGCCACCGGGTTCGAGAAGCCTGTTACCAACGACGGTGACCCTCAGGATCAGAACTTCGAGGAATTTTAGGGGGAGGCGACGAATGGACGCAGCACATATGACAGACAATCGCGCTCTTCGCCAGTGTCTCCGCTTCTCCCTTGCCGGGGAGAACTACGCCATCGATATACTGAGAAGCAGGGAAGTGATGCGCTATCGACAGGTGACCAGGGTTCCCAAGGCGATGGACGGACTTGTCGGCGTCATCAATCTCAGGGGCAATGTCATTCCCGTGGTGGACATGAGGGTCAAGCTTGATCTGCCCCCGGTGGAGGACCACCAGGGCTCGGCTATCGTAATGACCGAGGTCTATTACAAGGAGGAGCCGGTGGTGATCGGCGCCCTCGTTGACAGTGTTTCCAGTGTCGCCGCGATCCCCGAGGAGGATCTCAAGCCGCCCCCGGAGGTTGGACTGGACATCGACTCGACCCTGGTTTCGGGACTCTGGAACCAGGAGCAGGGCGACCAGTTCGTGATCCTCCTCGACGTCGACAAAATATTCGGCGCAAACGAGGTCAGCGCAGCGATGGAGCAGAGCGAGGCGATGGCGGAACAAGGCGCCTGAGGGGGGCTTGAGAAGTCGGGTCTGCTTGTGAAAACCTCACCCTAGCACCGTCTTCGGCTTCGCGTACTTTGGCTCATCGCGTCAATCGCGATTCCGGCTGTAGCCGGGACACTCTACTTCGGCCTGCGCACCGGCGAATTGCTCTCTACGATTGGCATCGTCGGGCTGACCGGTGACGGATAATGAACTGCCGATCCTGATCGGCTGGATCGTCCCTGGGATAAGCGGGCACCGCTGGGCACTCACCCCGCAAGCTGAGTTTACCTCGAAGGGGAGTCTTAGGTCTCAAGCCGCCCAGGAGCCTCCTTTGGCTATTAACAGTGGAGTGCACCGGCGGCCCAAAGGCTCGACTTCCTCCACCGGCTTACCCTGGGAATGTCCCTTGCCCTTCGCCGCACCCGGGCCGAACAAGCGTTTCGGGAGCGTCAGGAAAAAGCTATAGAGCGAGAGCGGTTGCACGCTATGGGAGAGATGGCCGGCGGGATCGCACATGACACCAACAATGCCCTCATGCCAATCGTCTCGTACATCGAACTTCCGTTGATCGACGAGGAGGGGATTACCGATTCCGGTAGAGAATGACTTCAGCTTGTCGATGACGCTGCGCTGCCCACGCAGGAAGCAACTCGGCGGATCAAAACCTTCTACCGTGGGCAGAGCGCGGAGGAGGAGTTTCCGGTGGACCCGTCGCAACACCATCGAAAGCGCTTCGCAGCTCGCCCGACCGCACTCGAAGGAGACGCCGATGCGTGGAGGTAAAGAAGCCGTTCGAAAACGGGCCGGAGAGCTTTGACGCGGTTCTCGGAAAGCCGGTGAGCCTTGAGGGGAGCTGCGCGACGTGCTCGCTCGCGTTGCCGACGGAGGAGAGCGGGACGCCCGGATATGGGCTTCTCCTTCCTCTCTCCCGGGTTATGCAAGCTCACTGCCGTTCGTACGCGCCGCTGTCTGGAGCTGCGCCGCTGATTCGTTGCCGCCCGTTTGCGTCAAGAGAGAGGGCTTCGGTCGTGTCGCCGTTTCCGTCGAGGTCTAAAGCGTCCGCCGGGAGAGCGGCGGCATTTCCCCTGTCGATTAGTAACCCCTCAGGGGCGCCTGGCGGCTCCCCCGGACCGGGATCGTACTCCTCGGGCGTGAGATTCCTATAGTTATCGTCCCCGTCGCCCCATGCGCTGTTCGGCCCGTCGTCAGGAAAATCGGTGATGATTGGGCTGCCGTTCCGATTGCTCCCCCCCGAGGTTCCGTCAAACTCGCCGAAGGTCCCACGTTGCGCTCGATGGTAGCCGTGCTTCCTGCGGGATTGGAGGGTGGATCGTATCCTGAAGTGCCGAAGATCGTGTCGGTCAGCGTGTAATTGGTCGGCCCAACCGCAAGATCTGCCGTTTCGAACCCGGGATTTGCGTCAAAGCTCAGGATCGTAAAGAAACCCGAGAAGCGCACCGAAACCTCGCTCATTGAAGTTGTCATCCGTGCCTGCTGCCCGGTTACGGAGAAACCTGGAGTCGACTATCGACACGGCGGGCGCGGCGCCGCTCTCTTCCACGAAAATCGCACCCCCAAACGTGGCGATGTTTTGATCAAAGAGTACCTTTCCCACCGTGAGCGTTCCCCCAGCCCCCACATAGATGGATCCTCCTGGAAGCAACTCCGGGTTCTGAGGTGCCCCGTGGGAGAGAGTGAGGTCCCGGAGTGTCAGGGCATGCGCACCGGGCTGATAGGTAAAGTGGCGCTGGGCCCCGTCGGTGGAGACAGTAACCGAGGTATTGATCCCGGAGATAGTGATGTCTTTGTCCACGGGGATGCCCTGCCGGTCGCCTATGAGAACCGATCGTCATATCCTCAAGAAAACGGACCTCGGAGCCCGGAGGCGCGTCTGCCACCACCTGGCGGAGGCTCCCCGGACCGCTGTCGGAAAGATGCGTACGGGCAATTGGGCCGGCTCACCCACTCAGAGGATTCCGCCTATTGTGCCACCACCGCCAGATTCTCGTACCAGACGATGCGGTCGTCCGCAACGGAGGCTGAAAGCACGTCGGGGTCCCCGTCGCCGTCCAAGTCGACGGCGTAGACCGCCCTGGCGACATCGGCTGGGTTGCCCTTTGCCGGGCTTGCGATCTCCGTGCCTGTGGAGAAGGCGCCGTTCCCGTCGGTGTTCTCGTACCAGACGATGCGGTCGTCGGATTCGGAAGCCGAGAGCACGTCGATGTCCCCGTCTCCGTCGAGGTCGACGGCGTAGACAGCGGAGGCGAAATCAGCGCGGTTGCCCTTTGCCGGGCTAGCGATGTCCGTCCCGGTCGAGAAGGAGCCGCCGGTGTTCCGGTACCACGCAATGCGATCGTCAAACGCCGAAGCCGAGAGCACATCGGCGTCACCGTCGCCATCGAGGTCTGCGGCGTAGACCGACCGGGGACTGTCGACCGCGTCGGTGA
>JBKHDM010000083.1:0-11749 GCA_046541355.1 Spirochaetaceae bacterium | reverse complement strand
GAGTTCCTCAAAGCGGCTGCGTGAGTAGTCGACGAGGTCCATCTTGTTGACACACAGTAGTATGTGCGGGACGCCGAGGAGGAGTGCGAGCAGAGCGTGGCGGCGGGTCTGGGTGAGGAGACCTCGGCTTGCGTCGATGAGGAGGAGGGCGAGGTCGGCGGTGGAGGCTCCGGTGACCATGTTTCGGGTGAGAAGCTCGTGGCCGGGGGTGTCGGCGATGATGATTCTTGCGCCTTCCGGACCGGTGAGGTAGCGGTAGGCGACATCGATTGTTATGCGCTTTTCTGCCTCCGCCTTGAGGCCGTCGGTGACCAGGGCGAGGTCGAGGTGCTCGGCCCCGGGCTCGCCGGTGGGGCGGGTCAGGTCTTCGACTTGATCCTGATGGAGGTAGCGGGCGTCGTAGAGGAGACGGCCGATGAGGGTGCTTTTGCCGTCGTCGACGCTGCCTGCGGTTACAACGCGTAGAACCTTCACCCTTTAAAAGTACCCCTCGCTCTTTCGCTCCTCCATCGACCAGCGGCTCAGGCGGTCGTCGGCCCGGGCGGAGCGCTCGGAGCGGCGGGTCCCGAGGAGCTCCTCGAGGACCTCGGATGCGTCCTGCGCCTCGCTCTCGACGGCCCCGGAACAGGTCATATCCCCGAGGGTTCGAAAGCGCACCCGGGCGCTTCGGGCAACCTCACCGTCTACCGGACGGTTCCACGGGCCCTCCGCGAGGAGCACGCCGTTTCGCCGCAGGACCGGGCGCTGGTGAGCGTAGTAAAGCGAAGGAAGCTCGATCCGCCTCTCGGCGATGTAGCGCCAGACGTCGAGCTCCGTCCAGTTACTCAACGGAAAGACCCGCAGATGCTCTCCCGGCAGGAGCATGCCGTTGTAGAGGTTCCAGAGCTCCGGGCGCTGCCGGGCGGGATCCCAGCGACCTGCGCGGTCGCGATGGCTGAAGACACGCTCCTTTGCCCGGGACTTCTCCTCTTCCCGGCGACCGCCGCCGATCGCGCAGTCCCAGGAGAACTCGGCGAGGGCGTCGGCGAGGGTGACAGACTGGAGCCGGTTTCGCCGCGGGTTCGGCCCTCCTTCATCCTTCGCCCTCCCCTCCCGGATCGTCTCCTCAACCCGCCGGACGATCAGCTCGACCCGCAGCTCAGCAACCAGGCGGTCCCGGAACCGCAGGGTCTCCGGAAAGTTGTGGCCGCTGTCGATATGGAGAAAGGGGAAGGGAATCGCCCCGGGAGCAAAGGCGCGGCGGGCGAGATGGGCGAGGAGGGTCGAGTCCTTACCGCCGCTGAACAGCAGGATCGGCCGCTCGCACTGCGCCACCGCCTCACGGAGGATGTAGATCGCCTCGGACTCAAGGGTCTCGAGGAGCCCGGTTGCTCCCGTTGCCTGCACCGTCGCCGCCTCCCTCAAGCAGTCTCTTGCGCAAACTGTAGCATTAGAATTGACTTAGGTCATCGGTTCAGCGAGACTTAGGGTGTCTAACGCGGGGCGACGCGCCTCGCCCCGGACGTGCCATCTGACAGGAGGAGACCGAACCGGATGACACTTTCGACCTACTGGCTGCGGGGCGCCCTCCCGGCCCTCGGGATTGCCCTTCTCACAATCGTCCTTGCCGGCTGCCCCTCGGGCACCCTGGTGGAGGAGTTCATCACCGTCGGGAGGCCCGGGGCGGACACTGAAACTCCTCCCACGGTGAGTGGAGCGATTACCATCGAGGGGATCACCACCGACGCCCTTAGGGTCAGCTGGCCCGCGGCGAGCGATGACACGACTCCCGCCCCAGACCTCGAGTACCGGGTTGTCTACTCGACCAATCAGGCGGACGTCCAGACCCTCGATGCCACCCTCACCACCATAGCAAACACCCCGACCAACAGCGCATCCCGGGGTGTCCTCACAGCCGGCGGCGTTACCACCCAGGATGTGACCGGGCTGCCCCAGGAGACGCGCTACTGGGTCAACGTGGTTGTTTCCGACAGGGGAGATCCGCCCAACGTAACGGAGTTCGGTGAGGTCAGTGGGGCGGTGCTTGGGGGCAATGTTCAAGTCCTTAGATCGGGAGCGCCCCTAACTTTTGTCGACGAAGTCTACGTTCAGCTTACCGGTACCTTCTCTTACATCATGCAGATTGAGAATACCGGCGTTGGTGACCTTGTCGTATCGGACTGGACGGTTAATGAGATAGCCGGTGACCCTAACATCTCATACAGCATTCCGGACAGCTCCCCGCCCCTCGATGCGATAAAGCCGGGGGAGACAAGCGAAATCATCGAACTGGAAGTGGAGATCAACGGAAATGATTCCGTCTCCTCCGAATCCGGGAACTGGACGATCGTTTCAACCGACCCGGACGGAGACACGGTCTTCAACGTGGATATCACTTACTCCTACTATTGATGCTGCGCGACGCGACAGGATCAACCCACGCCGCCCCTTCCCCCCAGACCACCGGCCTCTTCTGTTCATCTGAGTCCTCGCCGGCAGGCAATATTCCCGGCCGCCTGAGGCCGGGGAGCACCTCGAGGTCAAAGATCTCCTCGACTCCCTCCTGGTAGACGAGGGCGCCGGCGAGGCGGCCGGATTCGAGCTCGATAACAAACACCCCGGCCTGGTCGGAAACCTCGGCGATGTCGAGCTTGCCAAAGGATGAGGAGTCGGGACGGATTTTGTTTGCCGCCACAAAAAGGTAGCCCCCGTGGTAGACCATGCCCCGGACAAAGCGGTTGAGCCGCTGGATCACCTCGTAGTGACCGGTCGCGGGGTCGAGGGCGGCGAGCTCTCCGGTGCCGGAAAACAGCAGCAGCAGGTTGCCCTCCACCATCCGGGGCGAGTGAGGGATCGGCAGCTCTGCGGCGACGATCTCCCCGGAGGCAACATCGATCACCGTGCCTCCCCGGGGGAGGGTCTCCTTCCACTGCAGCCTGCTGTCCCCGGTGCCGAGGGTGGTGACAAACCGCGGGCGGGGGCCGTCCATCGCCATGCCGTTGAGATGGCAGCGGTCCTCAAAGACGATCTGCGAGATAAACGGCGGCTTCCACTCAAAGGCAAAGCTTGCCTCCGGGGAGAGGGAGGCGAGGCAGGAGTATCGGGTGTTGACGATCCAGTACCGGTCGCCGCCCCAGGCGATGCCGTGACATCCTATCGGCCCGGTGTTGTAGCTCAGACGGGGCAGAAAGATGGTGTCATAGGTCGAAGGTTGCCTCGGGTAGTCCGCGGCGAGGCGCGGCTCGGAGGCGTAGATCTCCACGGTCTCCCGGGTCGAGAGAAGCAGCCGCTCCCCGTGGGTCGCGAGGGCCATGGCGCGGTCAAAGGAGCGCGGAAGCTGGACGAGGCTGCCGTCATCGGTGGCGCTCACAAAGATGAGCTTGCCCGCCTGGTAGGTGGTAATCGCGAGGGTTATGTCGAGGTCATGGAGGAGCGCGGGAATCTCCGGTGAGTGTGCGAGAATGAGTTGGCTGCCGCTTCCTCGGGCAGCCCCGTCCCCTGTGTCGCCCCGGCCCGGCAGAGCCTCGGCGGCGGCGTTGCCGTCCTTTTTCCGGAAGAGCGCCATACTGCCTCGCTACAGACGGTAGTAGATGCCGACGTTTGTCTGGAGGGCGTAGTAGGTTGACCGCTGGGCGGCGAGAAAGCTCTCGACGGTCAGGCCAAAGCTCGGTTGCAGCGCCAACTCCGCGGCGAGGAGGGCACCCCAGGCGAGGGAACCCTCGCTGCTCTCGGACCCGCCGTTTTCCAGGCGCAGACTGCTGACCCCGTAGCCTGCCCGCAACCCGACGCGCAGGATAAACGGATCGAAGGGCATCGCCTGAAGCCCGCCGCCGACAAACCCGGAAAAAGAGCGCACGCTCCCCTCGATCTCGCTGCCCACGGCGTTCCAGAAACCGAGAATCGCCTCGCCGTAGGCGGGGATACTCCCGAGATCGTAGCTGACACCGAGAAGCACTGCCCCGCCGGAGCTCAGGGCGTTACCCTCCTCGAGGACCGGGGTACTGAGGCCTCCGAGGAGTCTCAACGCGACAGGCGTCGACGGCTCTGCGAGGTCCGGAGCGAGAGGGAGCATGTCCGGCTGCCCCACCTCTGCAGGAGCGGGCTGCGCCGCCGCGACACGCTCTCGCTCCTGCGGCCGGGAATCGGTCAGGGCGATATCGACGATCCCGCCGGGGGGGATCGTAACGGTAAAACGCTCCACCAGCTCATCCCCAATGTCTCCGGGCCGCGCGACCACCACCTCCCGGGTACCGGAGATCAGCCTCAACCGCGACTGGTTTCGGGCGACCAGGTTGTCGTCCGCATAGACCGCAAACTCCGGCAGCCCGTCGAGATTGCCGATTACCAGTTCCCCGAAGGCAAGCTCCCGACCAACAAAGTCGGAGGCAATCTGGAGAGCAAGCTCGTCGGCCACGCCAAAGATATCCAGGGCGCTTTCAACCTCGTAGCGGCTCTCAGTCGGCAGATCCGGCTCGTCCGCATCCCAGACCGATACCGCCACCACGTAGCCGCCTCCAGACCGCGGCGCGACCGTGCCAAAGATCGCCCGCTCCGCCTCTACCCGCTCGTAGTACGCCCGGGCCGGAGCAAGAGCTATGTGGGGAGTCAGAAAGTCGACCCGCTCGAGGGGAGCGTTTATCGACAGGCGAAGGGTAAGCTCGAGGGCGTCGGTAACGCTCTCGGCGAGAGTCTGAGACACTCCCGGGGCTCCCGCGAGGGGAGAGAGGAGAACCGGGGGAACGTTCTCCTGGGCCATCACCGGCGCCGCGGCAACAACTGGGATGAACAGCAGAAAAACCCGCGGCCACCATCCATGCGTTCTACGCCGGAACATTTGCGAAAAATGATAGTCTAATTAACCCAATCGAGCAACCATTACGTCCCCCCGTCCGGCCGGCGCCGGCCAGGATAAGAATCGTTGACACCGGGGCGGCGGGCCGGTAGAATAAAGTTTCTTTCAGTAACTAAATAATTAATCTGCTACGGAAGGGAGGGGGCGCGATGAGACCTCCGAAAATTGTAATCATTGGAGCCGGGAGCGCGGTCTTCGGACAGCGGGCGATTTCGGCGATTTTGCGCTCCGAGCGTCTGAGGGGCAGCGAGCTCTACCTGGTGGACACAGACGCGGGGCCCCTGGAACTGATGACAAAGCTCGCAGAAAAGATGAACAGCGAGTGGGGAGCCGGGGCCACGGTGCGCAGCACCGCAGACCGCCGCAAGGCGCTGCCGGGGGCGGACTTTGTCATCGTCTCGGTGCAGGTTGGTCCCCGGGAGGAGGTCTGGGAGAAGGACTGGCGTATCCCGAGGGAGTACGGGATCCATCAGCCCTACGCCGAAAACTCAGGTCCCGGCGGCCTGGCCCACACCGCCCGCAACCTTCCTCTGATTATTGAGATCGCCGAGGACATGGAGGAGCTGTGCCCTGATGCCCTCTACATGAACTATGTAAACCCCCTGATTCGCCTCACCCTGGCAATCGAGCGGTTTACGACGATCCGGACTGTGGGGATGTGCCACCAGCTCCTCTGGGGCTACGCCATGGCGATGGCCCTCCTGGGCGACCGCTACGGCATCGAGGTTCCCAAAGACGTAAAGATCGACACCAACCACGAGAGCCGCCACTTTCGGGAGCCGTTGATGAAGGCGGGGCAGGAGTACCTGGATATCAAGGCGGCGGGGATCAATCACTTCTCCTGGATCTACGACATCCGGGACAAGGCGACGGGGGAAGACCTCTATCCCCTCCTGCGGGAGCGCTGGCTCGGCACCCGGGAAGCAGGGGGCGCCGGAAGCAGGATCGCCCCGCCCTCGGTGGGGTGGAAGGAGTTCGAGCCCCTCTCGAGGGAGATGTTCGAGATCTACGGACTCTTTCCCACGCCGAGCGACAGCCACCTCTGCGAGTTCCTTCCCTTCGTCCACAATCCCCTCAAAGCGCCCTGGGACAAGTACGGCCTTCACACTCAGAGCTTTACGGGCAACCACGCCCGCCGGGCGGTGAGGCGGGAGCTTGCCCAAAAGATCCTGGACGGCAAGGAGCCCCTCGATCAGATGAGGAACCTCCGCAGCGAGGGGGTCCCGGAGGTAATCGAGGGGGTGCACTTCAACCTCAACACCTATGTCAATCAGCTCAATCTGCCCAACGAGGGGCTCATCCCGAATCTCCCGGAGGACTCGATCGTCGAGGTCCCGGGGATCTGCTCCGGTCTCGGTGTACGGGGGCTCAACGTGCCCGCCCTCCCTGAGCCGATCGCCGAGCTCTGCCGTCGGGAGCTTGCCTACAGCTCCCTTGTCACCGAGGCGTGTTACCAGGGCGACCGGGATCTCGCGATCCAGGCGCTCCTCCTCGACCCGAACGTCGATGATGTCGGTACCGCCCGGGAAGTTCTCGACCATCTCCTCAAGGAGTTTGCCGAGTATCTCCCGCAGTTCGCAAAAGCGTAGCATCTGGAGCGTCCATGTCGTCGCACATCCTGTTTTCGAGTATTAACGAGCTCCTCGACCCCGCCTTTCTCAGCGAGGCGGCGGGAGCGGAGGTACGCACTGTGCACTCCCAACTGCTCACCGGAGGGTTTGCCCACTCAGGCAGTGAGCTGCGGCTGGTGGAGTGCGAACTCGGGAGTGCACACTCCGGCGGCGTACTGACAGCGGCAACATCACGGTTTGTCCTCAAGCGGCTCAACCGGGAAACCGACTGGCTCATGCGGGTTACAGACGATGACGAGTGCCGCTCGGTAACCCTCTGGTCCGAGGGGATACTGGACCGGATGCCTGCGATCCTCGAGCCGGCGGTAATCGCCTGCGCCAGGGATGAGGGGGGCTGGGCTATCCTCATGCGGGATCTCGGGGAGTACTTTGTCACAGACCGCCTCTTTACCCAGGAGCAGGGAGCACGGTTCCTCGAGGGTATGGCGGCGATGCACGCAACCTTCTTCGAGGACCCGGCGGTGGCCAACGTCCTGCCGAGCCCCGGAGGACAGCTAACCCCGGATGAGGGTTTTGTCTCAGGCGGGCCCCTTGGCCTCAGTGAGATCCGCCACGTCTATGAGATGTTTGCCCCCCGCACCGCCCGCAGAAGGGACGCCGGGACAGCAGAGATCCTCGAGCGCATCGTCGAGGGGTGGCAGATGGTCAGGGAGCTCTGCCCGGCGGACGTTGTGGACACCGTCGAGCCACTCCTCGAGGATCCCTCTCCCCTGGTAAACGCCCTCAACCAGTACCCGAAGAACCTCATCCACGGCGACTTTCGACATTCGAACCTCGCGGCCCTGCCGGACGGGCGGGTCGGCCTTGTGGACTGGCAGCTTGCCGCGGCGGCGCCGCCGTCTGTGGAGCTCGGACGCTACATCGGAGCCAATTCACCCTTTCTCATCCGACCCCCCGAGGAGATCCTCGAGACCTACCGCGCAGCCCTCGAACGCCGCCTCGGCGACCGCTTCAGTGAGGAGTGGTGGGTGCCGCAGCTCGAGCTCGGGATGTTTGGTGGGTTTGTCCAGGACGGCTGGGCGATCGCCCTCAAGGCGACAAACTGGCACGTCGGGGCACCCTACCGGGAGCACTGGAAGGCGAGCCTTCCGTGGTGGGTCGAACAGGTGCGCAAGGGCCGCCGCCGGCTCGAGGGGTAGCTCGCCCCCGCGCCGGGGGCGTGGCTCCGCGCCGAGCCTCCGCGCCGCCGGGCCGAGGCGCCGCCCGCCCTCGCCGTCTATTCTTCCGTCCAGCCGAACTCGCTCCAGAGATCCCCGGGAATGAGCTTGTCGATCCTGTCGAGGGCGAAGGCGGGCTTGCCCTCATCGGGGTAGTCGGCGAGCATCTCCGGGCTGGTCTCGCCGGTAAAGACCAGGCAGGTGTCCATCCCCGACTCGATACCCATCTTGATCTCGGTGTAGAGCCGGTCGCCGGTGGTGAGGCACTGCTCAACCCCGAGGCCTATCGCCTTCATTATCGTGTTGAGCATGACCGGGCTCGGCTTGCCGCAGTTGACCTCGAGCTTCGCCCCGGTGACGTGCTCGAGGGCGGCGATGATCGCCCCGGCGTCAACCTCGCCGCGGCCCCCGGGAAAGGGGCAAAAAAGATCGGGGTTGGTGCAGATGAGGCGTGCCCGCTTATGGTACCAGATCGCCTCAAAGGCGACCTGCAGTTTCTGCCAGGTGAGGGTGCGGTCGTAGCTTGCGATGACGATGTCGATCTGTTCCGGGTCGTCGCTGATCGTGATCCCCGCCTCGGTGAGGGCACGGATGAGGGGCTCTTCACTTATCGGATAGACCACCGCCTCCGGGGCGTTCTGCAGGATCCACTGGGTCGTGGTAAAGACGGTGGTGATGATCTCCTCGGGAGGGGTGGGCAGGCCGAAGTTCGAAAGCTTCTCTGCGTACATCCCCGCGTCCCGGGTCGGGTTGTTGGAAAGAAAGATCACCCGCTTGCCGAGCTCCCGGAGTTTGAGAACCAGTCGCTTTGCCCCGGGCAAAAGCTCCTTGCCGAGATAGATCGTGCCGTCGAGGTCGAAGATGTAGCCCTCGTACAGTCGCTGCGGCCGGCGATGTCCCCCGGCCGCGGCCCCAGGGGCCACGCCGGCGCAGGCGGCGGGCGTGGGCGCGGGGGCGGGCGCGGCGCCAGGAGCGTTGCTCGTCTCTGAGTACCGTTGGTTCATACGCTTTCCACTACTCCTGATTCGAGGGATCGTCGGGCGGCCAGAGCGATCCGCAGAGACTCGAGTCCGTCCTCGAGGTCCGCCGGAAAGGGGCCGCCTTCCATCATAGCCTCAACAGTCGCCTTGGTGCACTCCTTTATGTTGAACGGCTCTGTCGCCTCCGCCCCGTAGGTCTCGACGGTCGCATCCGCGGGGCTCCCGTTTACCGGGCCGTAGCTTACCACCCCGAGGTAGTCGCCGGCGCCGGCGTCGAGGGAGGAGTGGCGCTCCTCCTTGAGACCGCACCACGCCGTCCCCTCCGTTCCGTGGACCTGGAGCACCAGACTGAAGTCATAGCCGGTGAGGGCGTGGGAGATCTGAAACACCCCACCGTCGCTGTAGCGTCCCTGGATGTAGGCGAGGTCCTCGTAGTCGAAGTCCGGGTGAATATCCCCTGTGCCCACACAGTGCACACTCTCAACAGCACAGTTCCTCATATACCGGGCGAGATCGAACCAGTGGCAGGTCTCCTCGATAATGAGCCCTCCGCTGCGCTCCCTGCTCTGGATCCAGTTCTGCCATTTGTCCCGACGAAAGGGGGTGCGGTAGTGGTAGAGACTGAACGCCCGGCTCTCCCCGAGCCGCCCCGAGGCGACCAGTTCCCGCAGTCGCCGGACCGCGGGATTTACCCGGAACTCATAGCCCACGCTGACCCGGCGGTCGTTGGCCCGGGCGGCGTCGATCAGCCGCTGGGAACCCTCGAGGGTGAGGGCGAGAGGCTTTTCAAGGAGAAGGTGCTTTCCCGCCTCGAGGAGCTCGATCCCGAGGGCTTCGTGACTGTCGTCGGGGGTGCAGAGACTCACCAGCTCGATCTCCCCGTCCGCGGCAACCTCCGACGCCTCCCGGTAGACCCGCACCCCGAGCTCCTCCCACCGCTTTTCCACCGTCCCC
Organism: Spirochaetaceae bacterium; assembly: GCA_046541355.1. Lineage (GTDB taxonomy): Bacteria > Spirochaetota > Spirochaetia > DSM-27196 > Alkalispirochaetaceae > CAYZHV01. Next base: position 2,196 of record JBKHDM010000083.1, on the reverse strand, counting down.
GCGGCCATCTGCGGCGGCTCAAAGAGAGGCTCAAGGAGCCGCATGCTCCCCTGACTGAAGGTTCCCCCCACCTTTGCCCGGCGCGGAGCCCAGGCGTCGGCCACAGCAACAAGCTGCGCCTTCGGATGAGCGAGGTATCCGGCGACGTGGGCAAGGCCGATACCGAGCCCCACAACTGCACACTTCATTGTTGTCACTCCTCCCCCGCCCCTCGACCGGCTCGATCCACGCCGGCCCCACGCAGACCGGCCCCATCCACGCCGCGGCCCCCCGGGCCAGGGCCACGCAGACCCGCCCCATCCACGCCGCGGCCCCCCGGGCCAGGCGACCGCAGCGCCCTGATCCGGCGGGCTATCTCCCCGGCCCGGGCTTCCGCCTCCTTTACGCCCCGGCCCCAGCTCTCCAGGTAGCGCAGAGCGGCTGTCCTGTCCGGGGCTACAGCCGCCACCTCACTGCCGGCAGCGGTTCCCATCAGGCGCAGGTAGTTGCCGGCGAACACCTTCTCCATCACGCGTTTGCTCAGGCCGAGTCCCCGGATGAGGGGCTTCTCATCAGCGGTGGCGGGATAGGGACTCCCAAAGCACTCCTCCGTCCCCAGAAAGCGCTCGAGCCGGATGTAGCGGTCGAGGTTGTTGGTGAGGCTTGTGCCCGGCAGGAGGGCGAGATCGACCGGCAGGAAAAAGGAGTCGCTTCCGGCCATGACCCGCTCTTGAAAGGTCTCGAAAAAGGCGAGAGCCTCCTCCCTGCGCCGGGGGTCGGCGGGCGCGTCGAGGGAGGCGGCGGCGCCAAGGGCGGGATAGAGGTAGTTACCCGGGGCGAGGTCGAGGAGCGTGTTGGGGTGCTCGAGCAGAAAGCGGCCCATTCGCCCCGGGTCGTCTGCGAGGAACAACAGATGAGGAAAGATGAACGTCGTGCCCCGGCAGCGCTCGGCGATCGATGCGGCCTGTCGGATAAGCTCCTCGAAGCTCGGCACATCCCGGCCGACGTAGGACCACGCTCCCCCGGGGCGCTGCCAGAACAGTGGCGGGTCCGCCACGTGGATCAGCACCGGCATCCCGAGGGCGCCTGCCTCCTCGTACGCCTCGATGAGGCGAGGGTCCTCGAGGGTTATGCCGAGGGCGCGCTGGAGGTCCGGCTTCGCCTCCCACATCTTGATCGCCCGAAACCCCGCCTCGTGCATCAGCCGCACCTGGGCGGCAGGCTGCCACCCCTCCCGATCCGCCCCGGAGCCACCGGTGCCACCGGAGCCACCGGCGCCCCGCCCGCGCCCCTCGAGCCCCTCGCGCCCCGCCCCCGGGGCCAGGAGCGCCCGGTTGTCAAAGGAGCCGAAGCCGTCTGCCACCCCCGGCATACGGTGCATCGCAAGGAGCACTTCCGGATTAAAGTTGATCAGCCTGCTGACACGCCCGAGCCGCCCCGCGCCACCGGGAGCGCCACCGGGAGCGCCACCGGGAGCGCCACCGGGAGCGCCACCGGGAGCGTCGCCGGGCTGGGCGCCACCCGTGTGGGCTCCACCCGTGTGGGCGCCGCCGGGCGTCGCCGCCTCCGCCCCGACCACCGGGAGGGAGAGGCAGGCAGTGCGACACAGGCCGAGGAGACCGGCGTACTGTTCCAGCTCCTCGACCCGGTCGCAATCCCCTATGTGGAGATGGGAATCTACACGATACTCTAACACCCGCCCTCCTCTTCTGCCAGGAATCAGGGGGCTACCGCAGGCCGAATTTCGGCGGGGTTGCCACCTCTGCGGTCATCGTCACCCGGCCGTCGGCGTGGTTCTGCACCGCCGAGGCGGGAAAGGTGGAAGTCACCGGCCCGTAGAGGAGCTTTCGCGCAACCGCACGCTGCCAGGGCCGGTTGAGAAAGATCCGCACCGAGCGGCTCGCGAGGATCTGTTTGAGCCCGACGGTGACCGCCCGCCGCGGGATCTGCTCCCAGGCGCCGCCGAGGGCGGTGTTGGAGTTGATCGTAATGGTCTCACGACTCAGCTCAACCACCCGGGTCGAGAGGTCGAAGAACCCCTCGTCCTCCTCCGCCGGGGGCTCGTTAAAGGCGAGGTGGCCGTTGATGCCGACCCCCGCAAAGCAGATGTCCGCGCCGCCAAGCTCTTCGAGGCGGCGGTCGTAGGCGCCGGGGTCCGCGGGGTCGGGAAAGTAGACGTGGTCGGCGCTGAACCCGAGGCCCGCCCCGGGGACCGCC
>JBKHDM010000082.1:0-11845 GCA_046541355.1 Spirochaetaceae bacterium | reverse complement strand
GACCGCCGCGCCGGGGCAGCGGCTGAAAAAGATTTGCCTTTTTGCTCACCCGGGCCTTGCATTACACCGAAACTGAGTATATGGTGTTTAGAAGTACATTTCTATAGGAAAAAGCACTACATCTGGAGTCGGTGATGCGTTGTCCCCGTTGCAGCTCCGTGGATGACAAAGTGATCGAGTCACGCTCCCTTGCGGACGGCAAAACCGTTCGACGCCGTCGGGAGTGCCTGCACTGTGGATTTCGCTTTACCTCCTACGAGCGGATCGAAGAAAAGCCCCTTATGGTGGTCAAAAAGTCCAGCAGCCGCAGAGAACCCTTTGATCGGGGCAAGCTCGAGCGAGGCGTCCGCCACGCCCTGAGAAAACGGCCGGTCTCCCAGGCAGATGTCGAGAACCTGATAGATGAGCTCGAGGAGCAGGCGACCCTCGAGGGGATGGAGAGCCACGAGATCTCGGCGAGCCGTATGGGTGAGATGGTTCTCGAGCGGCTCTACGCCCTCGACAAGGTCGCCTACATTCGATTTGCCTCGGTCTACCGGAACTACCGGAGCGTCGAGGAGTTCATACAAGAGATAGAGACGCTCTCGGAGCGCCAAAAGGAGTCGTCCTAGGACGACCCGCTCGGAGGGGAGCTGCAAAACCCGGGACGGGGTGGGCAGACTCAGGGGAAGTCAAACCAGAGATGGGGGTAGTAATGTCAGACTCGTCGACACGTCGATGGGAACAGCTGCGCGAGGATATAACCGCCGGTTCATCGCCGAGGCAGATCCGCTACGTTATGAAGCGCAACGGCTCAGTCGAAACCTTTAACCGGGAGAAAATCGCCTCTGCGATTCGAAAAGCGTACGAGGCGGTCTACGGGGAGCGGGACCCGGAGCCGATGCGCATCGAGCTTGTCACCACAAAGGTAGAGGAGAAGCTCGAGAGCCTGATGAGCGAACGGCACGCCAACAGCGTACCGGCTATCGAAGAAATCCAGGACATGGTTGAAAACGCTCTCATCGAGGCGCAGGAGGCGAAGGTAGCGAAGGCCTACATTATCTACCGCGCCCGGCACGAGGCGATCAGGGACGCCCGGAAGCTCATGCTCGACATCGACAAGACGATGGACGGCTACCTCTCTCTCTCGGACTGGCGGGTAAACGAGAACGCAAATGTCAACTTCTCCCTCGGCGGGCTGATTCTCCACAACTCCGGAAGCATCACCGCCAACTACTGGCTCAAGAACGTCTACCCCGAGGCGGTGGCCGACGCCCACCGGAACGCCGACTTTCATATACACGATCTGTCGATGTTCTCCGGCTACTGCGCCGGCTGGTCCCTCAGGCAGCTTATCGAGGAGGGCCTCGGGGGCGTTCCGGACAAAATAACCTCAAAGCCCGCGCAACACCTTTCGACCCTCAGCCAGCAGATGGTGAACTTCCTCGGAATCATGCAGAACGAATGGGCGGGGGCGCAGGCGTTCTCGAGTTTCGACACCTACCTCGCCCCCTTCGTCAAGATCGACAACCTCGGCTTTACCGATGTAAAGCAGTGTCTCCAGAGCTTTGTCTTCGGAGTTAACACCCCTTCCCGCTGGGGGAGCCAGGCGCCCTTTACCAACGTCACCCTCGACTGGGTCGTTCCGGAGGATCTCAAGGAGAAGCGCGCTATCGTGGGCGGAAGGGAGCAGGAGTTTACCTACGGCGATTGCCGGCGGGAGATGGATCTGGTCAACCACGCCTTTCTCGAGCTGATGCTCGAGGGAGACGCCGACGGCCGCGGTTTCCAGTACCCGATCCCGACCTACAACATCACCAGGGATTTCGACTGGGAGTCACCCAACGCGGAACTCCTGTTCAAGATGACCGCCAAGTACGGAACCCCCTACTTCCAGAACTTCATCAACTCCGACCTCAACCCCGAGGATGTGCGCTCCATGTGCTGCAGACTCCAGCTCGACAAGCGGGAACTGCGAAAACGGGGGGGCGGACTGTTCGGATCCGATGAGTTCACCGGTTCAATCGGCGTTGTGACCATAAACCTGCCCCGGATCGGCTATCTCGCCGCTACCGAGACGGAGTACTTCGAGAGACTCGACCGCCTCATGGACCTCGCCGCCCAGTCCCTCTCTCTCAAGCGCAAGGTTATAAACCATCTCCTCGAGGGTGGCCTTTTTCCGTACACCAAGCGGTACCTGCGCCACCTGAACAACCACTTCAACACCATCGGCATCGTCGGCATGAACGAGAGCCTGCTCAATTTTATCGGTGTCGATATCCTCGCAGAGGAGGGGCGGAATTTCGCCGTCCGGGTGCTTCGCCACATGCGTGAGAGGATGTCGGACTTTCAGGAACAGACCGGAGAGCTGTTCAACCTCGAGGCGACCCCTGCGGAAAGCACCTCCTACCGCCTCGCGAAGCACGATACCGAGCGGTACACCGACATCATAACCTCCGGTGAGCTCGAACCGTACTACACCAACAGCACCCAGCTCCCGGTGGACTACACCAGCGACATCTTCGACGCCCTCGACCTGCAGGACGAGCTCCAGACCCTCTACACCGGGGGTACCGTATTTCACGGTTTTATCGGCGAGGCGATCGAGGAGTGGGAGTCGTGTCGTAGCCTCGTCAAGACGATCGCGACCAACTACCGGCTCCCCTACTTCACCATTTCTCCCACCTTTTCGGTATGTCCGGTTCACGGATACCTCACGGGTGAGCAGGTGAGCTGTCCCAGGTGTGAGGCGGAGAAGCGGAGGGAGATAGAGGCGCAGCTCGCCACGCTCTACGAGGAGCGCTCAAAGATAGCTCAGGGCAGGGACGAGTAATCAGCTCGGGAACAACGAGATAACAAAAAGACAAGGAGTAAGAGAGAATGAATCGGAAAGAAGAGCTTGAAAGCAGGATCGCGACGTTGGAAGCGCAGCTCGAAGAGGTAGAGGGAACACCGACGGAGATCTACACCCGGATCGTAGGCTACTACCGCTCCCTCAAAAACTGGAACCGGGGCAAGCGGGAGGAGTACCGCCACCGACGGACCTACGACGTCGCCGGCTCCCTCGACAATCCGGCGAGGCAAGAGCGTACCGTTATTCCCCAGGGCTCCCAGGAGCACGCTGGTGAGGGAGGCAACGGGGAAAACGAGGGTGTCGCCCGGGTGCTCTTTTTCTCGAGGACTCACTGCCCCAACTGCCCTCCCATGCGCCACGCCCTCGAGGAGGCAGGGATCACGGCAGAAGCTGTCGACGTCGACAAAGAGGAGGGTTTTGAGCTCGCCAGGCGACACGGGATACTCGCAACCCCGACAGTCGTAATGCTCAACGAGGAGGGAGAAGAGCTCAGGCGTGTTACCGACCCGCTGCATGTCTCGACCGAACAAATAGCCTGATGCGCCTCGGACTTCAGAAGACGACGCTTGTAGACTACCCCGGTCATCTGGCGGCCACCCTCTTTACCCACGGCTGCCCTCTGCGCTGTCCCTTCTGTCACAACCCTGAGCTCGTCGGCGGGGAGGAGCCGCGGGAGTTTATCGACGAGCTCGAGGTCCTATCCTTTCTCGAGAAGCGTGCCCACCTCCTCGAGGGGGTCTGCATCACCGGTGGAGAGCCGCTGCTCCACCCGGAGTTGCCCCGCCTCGTCCGTCGTATCCGGCGGCTCGGTCTCAAGATCAAGCTCGATACCTCCGGCGCCTATCCCTCCCGCCTCGCCGGCCTCCTGGAGGCGGGGTTTCTCGATTACGTCGCCCTCGACGTCAAAACCACCCCGGACCGCTACGACCAGCTCCGGGGCTCCGGGGAAAAGCTCCTCGAGTCGGTCGCCGCCCTGCGTGAGAGTGGTATCCCCTATGAGCTGAGGGCAACCGCGGTGCCGGGCTTTGTAGACGAGGAGTATGCGCGCTGGTTGGGCGATTTTCTCGCTTCCGGGGAGACCTTCTACCTCCAGCAGTACCAGCCGGGAACAACCCTCGACCCCTCGTACAGGCAGAAAAGCCCCTACAGCGAGGAAACGTTACGTTCTCTCGCAACGTTGATAGGCAAGAAAAAACGCCACGCGAAGCTGCGTGGCGTATGAACCGACGTAGTGGCGAAGGGACTCGAACCCCTGACCGAGCGGATATGAGCCGCTTGCTCTACCAACTGAGCTACGCCACCGGTTTCGTTGGGAAGTGGACTATAGCAACTGTGGGGCGTCGGTGTCAACAAATGTTGAGGAGCCTGCCCTCCCGCAAGAGGGCGCCATTCCACCTGTTCCTCCGTTGATACCGATCCTTGTCTCCCGACCGGTCGAGCCGGGCTGTACGCTCCTGAAGCAGCTTTATCGATTTGCCGAGCACCGTAGCCCGGTCATCACTTGTCGCCTCCTCCTCCCTCGGCAGCACTTTGCTGTAGAGGTAGAGGTAGATCCTCCTGTTTGGATCGGTGGGTGAGACAGGCCCCTCTCTGGTGAGCCAGCGAAGATCCTCCCGGACCGCCTCTCGCCTCCCCTGCTCTCCGTCGTGCCACCGCTCGAGTCCGTAGAGCAACAGATCAAGCGTTCTGCGGGAACAAAAGTCCACCAGATCCTCCACCGAGGAGAAACCGGTACTCCAGTCGAGCGTGTAGAGGGGGTGAAAGCCGGTCGCCCCCCGGGGCGGGATGGTGCGCTCCTGAGCCGAGCTCTCGCGTTCCCCCCCGCGCAGACAGGCGTCTTCGAGAAGAAAGACGCGCCACTCCCTGCTCTGCCTCTCCTCCGGCTCCTCCAGATACGGCTCCCGGGCCGAAGCTTCCGGGTTGGCCATAAAAGCTCTCCAAACCCAGCGTCTGGCAAGCTCGTACACCGCGTCTGTGCCGCCGAGGCGGGAAACCGCGGCAAAGGCGGTTTCAGCCTCTTCGTTTCGTCCGAGCTCAAAAAGGGCGCGGCCGTAGAGAAAGGTCAGGAAGAGCTCCCAGTTACGCAGTTGTATCGCCGAAGCTCTCAAGGCGAGGTCCGGCGTTTCGAGGACCACCCGGGAGAAGTTGCCGTAGACCATGGTGACTACCGAGCGCAACGCCTCCGCGGCAATCCGCAGCCCCTCATCCCTCGCGCCGGCGGAGCTCTGTGCCCCGTAACCGAGGTAGGCCGCCGCGTCGCTGAGCTCACCCCTGCCCATGGCTACCAGACCGAGCTGGATGTAGGAACGGGCGGTGCCGTGGAGGTCGCCGAGATGCATGAACTGAGCGAGGGCTCGTTTGCTCATCTGGAGGGACTTCTGGAGCAGCCCTTTTACGTAATGCTCCTCAGCCATCGCAAGCTCGTACTCCGCCTCGAGAATCCCGCCGGAGCCGACCTCCCGAAAGGGCAGCTCGCCCGGCTCCCCGGGATAGGCGAGGGTGGAGCGCCACTCGAACAGTCGGGTGAGTCTTCGAAACCGGTCCCGCCTGAGGGCGTCGAAACCAAAGAGCCACTGCTCGATCCGGTCGACGTCGTAGCGCGGGAGCCGGCTCCAGAGGTAGTCCCGAAGGAGTCGCTCCTGGTCCGAGTCGTCTGCGGCAAACAGCATTGCCGGAAGGAGGCTCGGACGATGTTCGAGCTCCCCCTGCTGCTGCAGTTCGAGGAGTTGGGTACCGAGAAGCCGGGAGACCCGGGTTCTCGTACCAGCCTCCACCGCCCCGGAGAGGGTCTGTTCGAGGAAGCCCGGGATGAGCAGTGTGGCGTCGGGCCGCTCCCACAACAGCCCGTCGCCGATGAACCGCTCGATCCCGCGGCGGTACTCCACCGCGGAGAGACCGAGCCTGCCTGCGATTTGCTCGAGGCGCCGGGGAGAGAGGTGCTCGCCGAAGGCGCCGTGGAGAAACAGAACCATCATCTCCCGCTCCTCAAGCGATGAGAGGTAGCGCTCCATACCTCCCTCCCCGGCGGTTCGACTCTCGAGGATCGAGGTAAAGGAAAGCTCCTCCGGCAGCCTCCACTCTGCACTCTCCAGCTCGAGGGGAAGGGTCTTGAAGACCGCCGGGTCTTCGAAGCCGAAGCAGAGGATGGCGATGCGCCCCTGCGGATCGGCCTCCTCGAGAATCTCCTCGAGAAGCGCGACCTCCTCGGCGGTCCACCGTTCGACCTCGCCACAGACCAGAAGGGGAGGCTCCTCGTAGGTGAGCAGAAGAAGCAGCCCCTCCCGCCAGAGATCCCGCAGGTCCTCCTCCGGTCGGTCGGCGTAGCTCCGTCTCAGATCCGCCACACCAAAGGCGGAGGAGGTATGTTTAAACGCCTCGATCTCCTCCCGCCTCGGGGAGCCTGCCTCAGGTAAACCGAAGGCGGGGACCGAGCGCAGGGAGCGATCGTCGGCCCGGAAGCTCCTCGGCTCCGCCTCAACCCAGGGGATCGATGACTCCTCCAGAGAGCGTCTCACCCCCCATCGAAGGGTACCTCCGCTGCAGTCGCGGAGGTATAGCGCCGGACGACCTCGCTTGCCCCTCGAACCGAGGAGCCGTCGCAGCCGCCGGTCCAGTTCCCGGCGCTCCGGTCTGTCGCAGAAGATCTCTATGAGGGGAGGCCCGGCAAAAGGGGAGATGCTCGCCATCGACTCCACCCGAAAGAGGTTGCTCTCCTCCTCCGCCGTGAGCTCGCAGATCGTCCTGAGCTGGGACGCCGCCTCCTCGGTAAACCAGAGTCCATCTTCGAAGGCTCCCGGCAGCAGCCGCTCTTTCAACCCTCGAAGCGTATCCCTTCCCTCCTCGCTCTCACTCCGGTGCAGAAGCAAGGTATATCCGAGAAGGTCCTCCTTTACCTCCTCGAGGGTCTCCTGAATCTCCCCGAGGCAGCCGAGAAGCTCCTGGACCGTGCCGTGGTGGACCGGTGGAAAGAGATAGAGGCGAAAATCCTCGCTCCGTTCCACCTCACGCACCCGATACCGCGCACAAATCGCCTCCAGACCGCGTTCGAGGCCCCGGGCCCACTCGCCTCGGGTGACGGTGAGTTGTCTGATTGCCGGTAGTTCGAGGAGAAGGTAGTACATCCTGTAACTATGTTCGGCGAAAGTGTTTATCTTGTTGAGCCCAACCGGTGGGCGCCGGAGGCGCGGCTACAGCCGTCCGAGAAGCTCGCACGCCTCGGCGGTCAGCTCCCGAATGTGGGCAAAGTCCTCTTCTTCAATTGCCGATTTCGGAACGACCCAGCTTCCGCCGACGGCGAGGACGTTCGCCAGGCTGAGGTAGCTGTCGAGGTTTTTTTCCGAGACGCCCCCGGTGGGGAGGAAGGATACCGAGGGGTAGGGCCCTTTGAGCGCCTCGAGCATCCGAACACCCCCGGAGGCTTCGGCGGGAAAGAACTTGAGGAGACTCAAGCCCAACTCAAGCCCCTGCTCGACCCCCGTCGGATTGTTGACTCCCGGGATTATCGGTATCTCCCGCTTCAGGGCGTACTCCACTACCCTCGGATTGAAGCCCGGGGTTACCACGAAGGAGGCTCCCGCCTCCGACGCTCGGTCCACCTGTTCGGTGGTAAGGACCGTCCCCGCCCCTAACAGCAGGTCCGGAAGCTCCTTTGCGAGGCGACGGATCGACGATTCAGCCGCGGCGGTCCGAAAGGTGATCTCTGCGAGGGGCAGCCCTCCGTCGAGGAGCGCCTCCCCGAGGGGAACCGCGCTGTTCTCATCATTCAGGGCGATCACCGGAACGAGCCGAAGATCCGCCAGGGTATCGTGAAGCTCACCGACGTTCATTTCTTCTCCTTACATCGAAAGTGTAAACGGCTTTGTCTCCCCTGACAAAAAGGCAGTATAGTCTGGTAAGGATGTTCACACTAACGAGCTTACCCGGCCCCGATCGCGTTATCAGGTACCGACAGGAGCGCTACATTGGTGAGGAGAACGCCCTCACTCTCGCCGGCTTCAACGAGCAGGACCGGGAGCTCGCTACCAGACTCTACAGCCTGCTCAAGCAGGGGCTCAATACGGTCCAGACCGGCATCGAGCGCGACGACCCTGTCCACGCTCTCAAACGGCTCGAGGAGCTCGGCTGGAAGTCGACGATTCGAGCGTTTTCGGACCACTTCGGCCGGGAGCTCATCCCCGGAGTGCCCCGGCAGCTCGCGCGGCAGATATTCCATGATATGAGAGGCAGCGCCCTGTCCATCGCCACCGGCCGGGTCGACCTCGGGATCCTCAAAGGTAACGACGCCGAGCTGAGCGACCTCTACTCGATATTCTACGCCATACGGGACCATCTCAAGATCCTGAGAAACTGCGTGGTCGACCTCGACCCTCCCCGTCGGGAACGGGACCTCCAACAGGACCGCCACTCCGCAGCCCTCCTGCGGGAGAAATGGCAAGAGTTTGTTTCGCCGGAGCTCCAGATCGAGTATCTGTCCGACTTCGATGGTGATATTTCGAGCTGCTGCCTCGAGTTTTCAAGCCTCGAGCGGGTTCTCTACAATCTGATCAATAACGCCGCAAAGCACACTGCGGACAACACCATTCGTTTCTTTGTGACAACCCTCGAGGATGACCATCCGGAGAACGCCAAGTTCGCCGTGGCAAACAAAATCAAACCCGAAGAGCTCGAGACGCTCGAGAGTCGGTTTCACGGTACGTACCAGCGGCTGTTCGACGGGGGGTTTACGATTGGAGGCTCCGGGGTCGGCCTGAGTGTGGTTGCCCAGATCGTCTCAAACGCCTACGGTCTCGAGCACCCGTCCGACGCGGCCGAGGCGGGTTATGTCGGCGCCGCGGTTGAGGAGGACGAGTTTATCGCCTGGGCTCACTGGCCTGTGGCGGACAAGATCGCACGGGAGTAGCCCGGGGCTGCCTCGACCGACGGCCTAACCGATTACCTCCCTGAGAAAGGGTGGGTCCGCCCCGGGGCGTGAACAGGTCTTGGCGGCGACCTTTGCGGCAAAGGCGAGCATCGTCTCCACCTCGGTTTCGCTGAGGGAGGCAACCCCGTGGATGGAGAGTTTCTTTTTTCGGGCGAGCCAGGCGAGGATGGCGGAGTGGAAGGAGTCTCCCGCTCCGACGGTGTCGGAGACGTCGGTGGTTACGCCACCTACGGAATACTCCCCCTCCGAGGTGGCGGCAATCGCGCCCTCCGCCCCGAGGGTGACCACCACGAGCTTTGTTCTCCCGGTAACCAGCTTGGAGGCCGCCTCCTTTACCGAAAGACCCGGCATGATCCAGGCGAGGTCCTCATCGCTTATCTTGACCACCGTCGCCGCCGCGAGGGCGCGGTCGATCCGGCTGCGGTAATCCTTCTCATCGGTGACCAGAATCGTTCGAATGTTCGGATCAAAGGAGATAACCCGGTTGTCCGCCTCAGCCTCGACAAGCTCGAGAATCGTCGAGGAGACCGGGTCCGGGATGAGGGAGATCGAACCGAACTGAATGCAGGTCAGCTCCTCGGGGAGCGACTTCGGGAGGTCCGAGGGAAGCAACCCCCGGTCGGCGGCGTCGTTGACATAGAAGGCGTAGCGCGCCTCCCCGGTGGCGGACTTCTCCACAAAGGCGAGGGTCGAGGGTTGATCGGTCCGAAGGATGAGACGCGTGTCCACGCCGTTCTGCTCGAGGGTGTGCAAAAGGGTGTCGCCGAAAAAGTCCCGGGATATGCGTCCAAAAAAGAGGGACTTTGCCCCGAGGCGGGCCGCCGCGATGGAGCTGTTGAAAGGTGAGCCTCCGGGAACCGGCTTGTAGGCGCTGTTACCGTCCTGGTCTACTACCGGAATAAAGTCGATGAGAGCTTCGCCACATTGCATTATCATAGATGGGAGTATAGATGGCGCAAACGTGACATGGCAAGAATTCCCACGGTATAATCGGGGGCGATGGACGCCATCTACTACTTGCACCGGGAAGCTTTCGGGAAGGCAGAGGAGCTTGTCGCCTCGGCGGGGGTAATCGAGGTCCGTACCTTTCGGTTTACAACGGGGGTCGAGGCGCTTAAAGTCACCACCGCCGTCGGTGAGGTGGTACTGCTGCCCTTTCAGGGGCAGCAGATCTGGGACGCACACTTTTACGGCCGTCGCCTCACGATGGAGTCGATGTTCAGGGAGCCGGTTCCGGCTGTTCCCTTCCTGCGCACCTACGGCGGATTTCTCCTTCACTGCGGCTTTACCGCCATGGGCGGGCCTACCGGAGAGGATACCCACGACCTCCACGGCGAGCTTCCCAACGCCCCGTATCAGGAGGCGCGCTTCTGCTTCGGCGAGGACGAGGCGGGCCTCTACTTCGCCCTCACCGGCCGCTACCGCCACACCGAGGCGTTCAGCTGCAACTACGTTGCCGAACCGGAGGTGAGGATCTACGAGTCAACGGGACGAATGAAGGTCACCTTTCGGGCGACCAACGAGAAGGCGACGGAGATGGAGTACATGTACCTCTGCCACGCCAACTTCCGCCCTGTCGACGGCGGGCAGCTACGCTACACCGCCCCGTGTGACCGAGACCACGTCCGGGTGCGAAGCAATATTCCCGCCCACCTCTCCCCGGACCCGAGATACATCGCCTTTCTCGAGGACCTTGCCGAACATCCGGAGAAGCACAACCTCCTCGAGCCCGGGATGCCCTACGACCCGGAGGCGGTCCTCTTTATCGATATGCTCAGCGACGAAGATGGACTCGCCCACGGGATGCAGCTGCATCCCGACGGGAGCGCCGACTTCATCTCCTACCGACCTGCCGAACTCGACCACGCCGTCCGATGGATCTGCCGCACCACGGATCAACAGGGACTCGGTATCGTTTTGCCGGCCACCGCGGAGCCCGACGGCTACACCAAGGAGAAGGAGAAGGGCAATGTGAAGCGTCTCGCCCCGGGAGGGCGGTTCGAGACGAGCTTCGAGCTCGGTGCCCTCGAAAAGGATGAAGCCCGGGAGTACAGCCGCAGGATCAGCGAGCTGCTGGAGCGAGAACGGTAACCGGTGGCGGCCCACATCGCCCATCTGCTGTTCGCCGAGGAGAGCGCGGAGTTGGCGGGGGTTTCCCTTGACCGGGAGGACCCGTATTTTGTCCTCGGCGCCCAGGGACCGGACCTCTTTCTCCACAGCCAGCGCCGCGTGCCCCGGGCAATCCAGTACGGCGCCCTTCTGCACCGAAAAGGATTCTCCCGCCTCGCAACCGTTCTCTCGACCGACCGGTCCGCTGAAGTTCGCCGTTACGCCGCGGGGTTTATCACCCATATCGTCCTCGACCGGGTTTCCCACCCGTTTATCAATTACTTCGCCGGCTGGTGGGACCGCTCCCGGCCCGAAACACGAGACTACCGCCACATGCACCCGTTCCTCGAGCGCCTCATCGACATCGAGGTTCTCGCGAACCGGGAGGGCCGGCATCCCCGGGATCTCGATTTCGCCGCCCATGTCGACCTCGGGGAGCAGATGCCCACGGCCCTCCACCGCTCCCTCGTCGCGGCTCTGCGAAACTCCCTCGATTCCGCCGGCCGGGACGGCGAGCTCGAGGTGCGGGTCGCAAACGCCTACCAGGACGCCCTCGGCTACTACCGGTTCACCTCCCGGGCGGACGAGGAGTACATGCGCGAAGGGGTGCGGCGGGAGACAAGAGGGGAGATCTCCGACCGGTGGCTCTCCCTTGTTCACCCCCCCTCCCTGCCCTACCGTCTCGACGTACTGAACCACGACCACCGCAGCTGGGCCCACCCGTGCTACGGCGAACGGCGGGGTGAAGAGAGCTTCGAACAGCTGTGGAGACACGCACTCCCTGAGGCCGCGCAGCTCCTGAAAAGGTGGAGCAGCCTCGCCGAGTCCGGGGGTTCCGGAGATCCCGAGGAGCTGCAGATGAGCATCGGCACCCGGAACCTCAATGACGGCGTCGAGGGGGCGAGGCCGTGTGCAAAGCGTCTGATGGACCCTCTCCCGCTGCCGGAACTCTACCGGGCGATCCGGGAGCGTTACCGGACCGT
>JBKHDM010000081.1:0-12025 GCA_046541355.1 Spirochaetaceae bacterium | reverse complement strand
CGCCGCGGGACCGGCCTGGGGCGGCGGGACCGGCTTGGCGCGGCGGGACCGGACCTGGCGCCGCGGGACCGACCTGGGGGGCGCACAGCCCGATCGAGAGCTTTCCGGGCACTGCGCCCCCGGATCTCAGAGGTTACCGTGCTCTCCCCGCCGCCCTACAGGAGGGTGCAGGCGTTGAGGGAAACAGGCTGCCCCGCACAGAGGTTGACCTCGCTGTTACAGACGGTAATGGTCAGCGGCTCACCTTCGGTAACGGTAAAGGTGTACGCCTCGTGGGTGAGGTCGACCTCGAGATGACTGTCGTGAAAGCGCAGAGGGAAGCGCAGCCGTTTCCAGTCCGTGGGGAGTCTCGGGTCGAAGGAGAGTTTGCCGTCAAAGTCCCGCATCCCTCCGAAGCCGTAGGTAAGGGCCATCCAGACCCCGCCGGTCGAGGCGACGTGGGCACCGTCCACAACGTTTCCTGCAACATTGGCGAGGTCCATCAGCAGGGCGTACTGAAAGTACTCCAGCGCCTTGTGTTCATAACCTATCTCCGCGGCGAGAATCGACTGGACGCAGGCGGAGAGGGAGGAGTCCCCGGTAGTCAGGGGATCGTAGTAGTCAAAGTTCCGCCGCTTCTGCTCGAGGCTGAACTCGTTACCCAAAAGAACCAGAGCGAGGGCGACATCGGCCTGTTTGATCACCTGATGGCGATAGATCACGAGGGGATGGTAGTGGAGAAGAAGGGGGTACTTGGACGAGGGGGTATTGGCGAAGTCCCAGACCTCCTTCTCGAGGAAGTTGTCGTCCTGGGGGTGTATACCCCGCTTCTCGTCGTAGGGGATGTACATCGCCTCGGCCGCCTGCTCCCAGTTGGAGACCTCCTCCTCGGTGAGGGCGCTCTCATGTACCAGATGGGAGTACGCCTCCTTTCGCTCCGCTTTGAGCCAGCGCACCACTTCGCTTGCGTATCTCAGATTCGACCGGGCCATCAGGTTGGTGAAGAAGTTGTCGTTCACCACCGTGGTGTACTCATCAGGACCGGTAACCCCGTGGATGTGAAAGGCGCCGGTGTCGGGACTGAAAAACCCGAGATCCGTCCAGAGACGGGCTGTCTCGACGAGAATCTCTCCCCCCACCTCGGCAAGAAAGTCCTGGTCACCCCGGACATCGACGTACTTTTTTACGGCGTAGGCGATATCCGCGTCGATATGGTACTGAGCCGTTCCGGCGGCGTAGTAGGAGGACGCCTCCTCGCCGTTGATCGTCCGCCAGGGAAAGAGCGCTCCCGACTCTGAAAGCTCTTTTGCTCGCTCCCGCGCCTTGTCGAGCATGGAGTGGCGGAATCGCAGGAGATTACGTGTAATCCTCGGCTCGGTGTAGGTCAGAAAGGGGGCGACGTAGACCTCGGTGTCCCAGAAGTAGTGCCCCTCGTAAGCCTGGCCGGTGAGCCCCTTTGCCGGGATACCCGTCGTCTCCGCCCGGGCGGAAGCCTGACAGATCTGAAAGATGTTCCATCGTATCGCCTGTTGCACCCTCGCCTCGGTCTCGGCGACCACGTCCGCCTTCTTCCAGAACTCCTGAAAAAAGGCGCGCTGGGAACGCTCGAGGGCGGGATAGCCGTCCCGGATTGCCCGGTCGAGGGTGCGGGTACATCGGTCGACCAGCTCCGCCGGAGGTACCGACCGGGAGGTGTGATAGGTAAAAAACTTGGTAATCCGGATCGGCTCGCCCGCCCGGGCGTCGACAGTAAAGACGATCTTGCCGAGATCCTCGGTCCAGCTGCTGCTCGACCGCCACGGATTCTCCGTCTCGATCACATGGTCGATCCCAGCACCGAGGGTCATCCGGGAGTTGGTGGTCCGGTAGCCGGTGCAGATCCGAACGTTCTGCTCCAGGTGGCTGCGGGCGTTGAGGACCCGGTGGGCAAATATCCGTGCCCTCCGGGGGTCGGAGTCAGAGCCGCTTGTAAGCGGCTCGTCGAGAGCTCTGCTGTCCTGCCGGTTCAAGAGCTGGGAGGAGATGACCACCGGTGCGTCGGTGTCCACGCTGACCTCGTAACTGATCGCTCCGAGGTGGCGGTGCTCCATGGAGACGATGCGTCGGGAACGGATCTGCACCTGTTTTCCCGCCGGAGAGGACCAGTTCATCTCTCGCGACAGGACACCGGTCGTAAAATCAAGCGCGCGCTCATACTCGGTGAGTCGCGCCGTCGGCAGGTAGAGGGGCTCATCGTCGACGTAGAGCTTCAGGAGGGTGGCGTCCGGGACATTTACCATCGTCTGGCCGGTCCTGGCAAACCCGTACGCCTCCTCGGCGTGGATGATCGGCCAGGTCTCGTGAAAGCCGTTACAGAAGGTGGCAGTCTCGATCGCCGGCCGCCCCTCCTCAAAGGTTCCGCGAACACCGATAAAGCCGTTGGAGAGGGCAAAGATCGTCTCGGCGTTGCCCATCCACTCCTCGTCGAAACCGGTTTCCAGGATTCCCCACTCCTCCGAGGGGTAGAGGTGCTCCGGCAGTAGTTGCAGTTTTCTCGGGATCATTTCAGTTCCTTCCTATCACAGCCGCTCCGGTATGCCAAGCAGGGAGTAGTTGAAGCTCAGGACGGCCCTTTGCTCTCCAGAAGTTCCCACCTCTCATAGGCAACATCAATTTCCTGCTGTATCCGCTCCTGCTCCGCGGTTAGTTCCGCCGGTGTCCGCCCTTTGAGGACTCCCCTCTGGTAGAGCTCCGGGTCAACGAGAAGGTCGTGCACCTCCTCGAGGCGAGCTTCGAGATCGGCGATCCGCCCCGGCAACTCCTCGAGTTCCCGGGTTTCTCTATAGGTTAGTGTATTTGCCCGCTTTTCGCTCCTCGCCTCTTCAGGTTTTCCCCGCCTTCCGGAGCTTCTCTCCTCGTTTTTCTCTTCCTTTTTCTGCTCCTTGCCGCCTGCCCGCCGCTCGAGCCAGTCGGAGTAGGTTCCGACGCTCTCCTCCACCCCTCCGTCACCGGTCAGGATAAGGCACTCGGTAACCACGTTGTCGAGAAAGCGCCGGTCGTGACTGACCAGCAGTATCGTCCCGTCAAAGTCGAGAAGAAGCTCTTCGAGCAGCTCGAGGGTGTCGCTGTCGAGATCATTTGTCGGCTCGTCGAGGACGAGGAGGTTTGCCGGCAGGCTCAGCAGTTTGGCGAGCATGAGGCGATTGAGTTCCCCGCCGGAGAGGGTGGAAACCCGCTTCCTGGAGTCCGCCTCGTCAAAGAGAAAGTCCTTGAGGTATGCATACATGTGCCGCCTCCGTCCGCCGGCCCCGACGCTGTCGTAGCCCCCTCCTACACTCTCATAGATCGTCGCCGCCGGGTCGAGGGCAAGACGCATCTGGTCGAAGTAGACCGTCTCGAGACCGACACCGATACGAAGCCTCCCCTCCTCGGGCTCAAGCTCTCCGAGAAGGAGCCTCAGAAGGGTCGTTTTTCCCGAGCCGTTGGGCCCGACGATGCCGACCCGGTCTCCCCGCATCACCGTTGTGGTAAGGCGGCTTATAATCGGCCTATCCCCGTAGCTGAAGCTCACATCCTCGAGTTCCGCTACGATCTCTCCTGAACGGCCGCCGGCCTCCACCGAGAGATTAGCCGACCCGAGCCGCTCCCGCCGTCTGCGCTGCTGATCGCGCATCTCCATAAGTCTTCGCACTCGCCCCTCGTTTCGGCGGCGCCGCGCCTTGACCCCTTTTGCGAGCCACGCCTCCTCCTCGGCGACCCGCTGGTCAAAGCGACGGCGTACCGCCTCCTCGTTCGCAAGCCGCTCCTCCTGCCGGGAGATAAACTCGAGGTAGCCGCAGTCGTAGCTGTACAACCGGCCCCGGTCGAGCTCGGCGACCCGGGTGGAGACCCTCTCGGCAAAGGCTCGGTCATGGGTCACAAAGAGAACGGTCCGTTTTTCCATCCTCGAGAGGCGAAGCAGCTCCTCCTCGAGCCAGAGAATCGTCTCGATGTCGAGGTGATTCGTCGGCTCGTCGAGGAGCAGGATCTCCGCCTTTGTCGAAAGAACCCTGGCAAGAAGTATCCGACGCAGCTCGCCTCCCGAGGCGCGCCCCGCCTCGAGCTGCTGGTCGACGCCGAGCTCGGTGAGCAGCCGCTCAGCCTCGAGCCGGCGCTGTTCCCCCGCAGGTTGCCGGGGTGCCCCGGGGCAGGCGATTTCCAGGGCGGTGCCGGAGAAGCTTTGAGGAAACTCCTGGGGGAGGTATGCGACCTCTGCGGAGGTCGCTAGGGTGCCGCTGTCGGGAACTATCTCCCGGGCGATGAGTTTGAGAAGGGTGGATTTTCCCGTACCGTTACGCCCGACGAGACAGCAGCGGTCTCCCGGTTCGAGGTGGAGCTGGGCTGATTCGAGCAGGGATGCGCCGCCGAAGGTGAGCTGCACACCGTGAAGAGTGATTCGTGCCACGCGGGAGACACTACCACGTCCCCGGCCGCCCTGGACAACCGGGAACTCCCGTCATGGATAGAGATAACTCGACGTTCACCCCATGAAATGGCGAACATAGTAGGGTGTTTGAGAGCGAAAAAGAGATCTCCCTACCCCTCACCCTCCCGGAACTGGGTCGCGCGGCCCTCGACACCCTCCGAGGGTCCTGGCAAGTAATCCTCGCCCTCTGGGTTTCAACCGGTCTCGGCGCCCTCATCCTCCAGGAGCTTCTGCTCCCTGCGAGGATACCCTCCGGCGAGGTGGGGGGCGAGGTAGTAGCCGTCCTCCTGGCAACCACAGCTCTCACCATGCTCGGTCTCATTCTTCTTATCCGCCTCGTCGGCGGCCGGGCGACCTGCGGTTCCCGGGAGGCAGCTGTCCACGCCTTTCGGGGCGCGATGCACCGCCTGGACAAGGCGCTTTTGACAGGACTCCTCTCGGTGGCGAGGATTCTACTGGCAATCCTCGGCTCCGCGCCTCTTGTCTTCCTCCTCGGACTGCTCCTCTACGGCGCGGCTCAGGGCACCCTCTCCCGAGAGGTGGAGATGAGTCTCGTCGCAGCACCGATCCTGCTCTTCGCCTTCATCGGGGTTGCCAGGTTCGGATGGGCCCTCTTTTTCTCGCTCCTCAAGTCATCAGGCCCCGTCGATTCGCTCAAGCTGAGCAAGGCGCTGTTCCAAAGCAACTGGCGGGAAAGCTCCCTGTTTGCCACGGTAGTTGTGGTTGTGCCCCTCCTCGCCTATCTGCTTCCCGCCTACATCCACCTCCCGTCGCCGGTCATAGCGAGACTCCTCGCCTACCTCAACTCTCTCTGGCTCTTTCTCGCCACCGCCGCCGTCTCCGTCGCCATCGCCCGGTCTGAGGAGACCGGAAGCTAAGCCAAAAGCCGTTTTGCCCCGTTGGAGCCCGGCTGCCCGGCGCCGCCCTCGACGCCTCGAAGCTCATCCTCGAGCTCGTGGAGATCCGCGACGATCTGCTCGGAGAGCTCCCCGAGCTCTTTGAGACGCTCTTCAGCCTCCTGGCGACGACCCGCCTCGGCGAGATCCATGATCTGGGGTACCAGCTCATGAAGCCTGCGATGGGGCTCCTCGATCCGCTGCATCACCTCGAGATGGCCGAACCGGGCGAGCCCCTCTGCGAAGTACCATTGACCGAGGGCGCAGTGGCGGTCGGAAACAGCCTCATCCCTCGAGATCGTCTGCTCGCCGTTGATGTATTTTCTGAGGCGAGATTTCCACTGGAGGTGCTTAAAGCGAATCGTCGCGAAATCAACTCCTCCGATCTTGCTGTCGGCGATGTTTCCGGTGTCGAAAAAGTCTATCGTCTCCTCCAGGGAGGTTGCCTGGTCCTCGAGTTCCCGGGCGGTGGAGGCAAGTTCCTCCGCCGCCGCGGCGTTACCCTGGATCACCTGGTCGAGCTGCTGCACAGCTTTGGTGATCTGGCCGGCCCCGGTACTCTGCTCCTTGCTTGTTGCGGTAATCTCCTGGACCAGTTCCGCGGTCCGCTCGATCTCCGGGACCAGCGCCTCGAAACTCCTGCCGGCCTCCTCGACGCTGTCCACCGTAGACCGGGAGAGGTCGGTGATTTCCGACGCCGCGACCTGGCTGCGCTCGGCAAGACGACGCACCTCCGAGGCGACAACCGCGAAACCCCGGCCCGCCTCCCCCGCCCGGGCCGCCTCGATCGCCGCGTTCAGGGCAAGCATATTGGTCCGCCGGGCTATCTCGTCAATGACGGAGATCTTGTCGGTGATCTGGCGCATCGCCACGACCGCCGAGGTTACCGACTCGCTGGTAGTCCGTGTCTGGGTCAGCACCTTCTGGCTGATGATGTTTGTCTGTTCCGCGTTCTCGGCGTTCTGGGATATCTGGGAGGCCATCTGTTCCACCGAGGAGGAGGTCTCCTCCACCGAGGCGGCCTGCTCGCTCGAACCCTCGGAGACGCTCTGGGAGCTCGCGCCGATATTCCGGCTGCTGGTACTCACGTTATCCGTGGCCGTCCGGATAGAGGAGAGAACATCCCGAAGTCGCCCGGCCATCTCCCCGACAGCCCGAACCGTCTGGCCGATCTCATCCTTTCGCTCCGACCTCATTGTCGCCTTGAGGTCGCCGTCGGCGAGGAGCCGGGTAAAGTCGACAATCCCCTCGAGAGGTCGGGCTATCCAGCGGCCGATCGCGATGTAGGCGAGGATACCCATGAGGAGGATCACCCCGGCAAAGAGGGAAAAGAGGGTTACCACCAGCGCCCGGCTCTGGGCGAGAAGGGCGAGGACGACGGAGGTCTGCTCTCCGAGGATGTAGATTCCCACCTCCTCTCCCGTGTGGTTTCTGACGCTGCTGACGGTTGTCAGATACTGGTCATCAAAGGCAAAGCGATCCCGCGCCTCCTGCTGGTCAAACTCCGACTGGAGGTAGGTGAGAAACTCCTCGTCGATATCCGACTGGCTTACGGTGTACCCATCAACCTCAGGGGAGTCGCTGAGGCTCTCTGCAAGGGGGAGGTACTCATTGTCCAGGAGATAGAGAAACTCTACCTGATTCTCCCCAAGATCCCGCTTGATGCTGTTGAGGCCGCCCTCGAAAACCGCCATGCCGATAAACTCGTCATCCTCGATCATCGGAAAGAGCGCCATGAGCCTCAGTCCCCGGGGAGACGGTTCCATCGAGATGATCGGCTCCCTCCTCGACCGTAGCGCCTCATAAACGCCGGAGTAGGTAAGCTCCTCACCAAAGGAGTCAGGGTTCCAGTTCTTGACGAAAGAGCGAAGATCAGCGTCCACGAGATGAACCCGGACGTTTCTGAAGTTCGTGTTCTCCCGGAATACCTCACTCTGCTGGGTGAGGGTGTCGATGGCAAGTTGCCTGTCCCCGGTGATCATCGCCTCCCGGACCAGGGGGTTGAAGGCGATCTGCAGAGCGTTGGTCAGCCAGACATCCTCCTTGGCACTAAGGGCGACCTCGAGGCTGGTCTGCATGTCATCTGCGGTGTTAGCCAGGGTATCGGTGCGAACCTGGTTAAACTGATAGATACCGTAGGGCACGGTGACCCCGAGCAGAAGCAGTAGTATCCCCAATACCGCAACGGTTGTCTTTCCCCGAATATTCATACCTGCCTCCCACGAACAGACTACACAGTACGATTGTAATGGGAGTTTTTAGGCAATGTAAGAGGTAAGGTAACCCTCCAGTCGGGAGCCGACGCCGGTATACCGGACCCCGACCATATCGCCGGGGAGATGAGAGACGCCGTAGCCCGCGTCGATACCCGTGACCTCGCCGATGCGACCGTAGATCAGGAAGAGATGCAGCCGGCTCGACTCCTCGTCCCTCCGGTTCGTACTCAAGGGATAGAAGATCCGAGCGGTGAGGCTGCTCTGAGAGTTCTCCTGCCCCGGGGCAGGGAGGCTGCTGTCACCACCCTGTCCACGAAACCTGGATTCTCCTATACTTTCAACCGCCTATGGATGCTCTTCGCCGACGACAACTCCCGCTCCCAAGGAGCCCGGGCGGCTCATCTGCCCTCATCGCCGTGACCCTCGCAACTCTCCTCCTGCTCCCCCTCTCCCCGGAGCTCGAAGCCGAGGAGAGGCGCGCAATTGCCACCGAGGCGTGGTACGCCGGAGAGCTTTCGGCGGCCGCAACCATCCTGGAGGAACTGCTCACTCAAGACCCGTCGCGCAGGGATGTCCGTCTCGATCTCCTGGTCGTTCTGCGGGAACTCGGTGAGCTCCACCGGGCGGCGGAGGTCGCAGAGGGATTAGAAAACGAAGCCGAGCGCACCCTCTCCCTGATCCTCGCGGGGCGGTACGAAGAGGTCGACCTTACCGCGAGGGCGCAGGCGGGGAGCGAAGCCGACCCGGCAGGGGAGCTCCTGCTTCTCCGGGGGGTTGGGGCGATGCGATCCGGCAGGGATACCTCGGCGGTGGAGCTTCTCGAGGAGGCGACCCTCCGTGAGCCGCACCTGCCTCACGGCCACCTCTACCTCGGTCAGTTGTTTCTGCGGAACCAGAGGTTCGAGGAGGCGAGGGCCTCCCTGGAGGAGGCGCTTCGGCAGGACAGTAATCTCACCGAGGCGCTCCCGGCCCTCGCCGAGGCGACCTACGCCACCGGCAGAACCGAGACCGCCTACCGGCTCTTGCGGCGGGCTGAGGTCGCCCTGCCGTGGAACGAGAGGCTGCCGGCGCTCCGGCGGAGCTGGGAGCTCGCCCATCCGGAACTCCTTGCTGGAAGTGAGGCGGAGGAGATTGAGCGACGGCGGGTGGCGACACCGCCGACAGTTGCCTCCGAGGTTACCACCGCCCCCGTCAACCTCCGAGTCGGCCTGAGTGAGGGGCTCACCTCGATCTACCTCAAAAGCGGCGGGAACTTTCGCCTCTACACCGTCCCGGGGGACCTCGGCAGTCAGGATCGGGAGGAGCGGCAAAAGAGCCTCGCCGCCGCGACTGATACAGGACCCTCCTACGAGGGTTCTCCGGCGGCGGTGGTCCGGGTCGTCGTCGACGGGGAGCAGCTGGTTGTGGAGAGCGAGGGGGGAGAGGAGCTTCTGCGCGCCGGCGAGGCGGTCCGGTTACGACAGGGAGAGGCGGAGCAGACGACCACCCTCTTCGACCTCACCTACGGAGCCGGACAGTTCTACGGCGGCAGAACCGACCGCAGCTATCGGGGGGAACTCGAGTTTATCCTGCGGGGGGACGGTACCTTCACGGTGGTAAACGAGCTTCCCCTCGAGGAGTACCTCTACTCGGTTATCCCCTCGGAGATGCCTGCCTCCTGGCCGATGGAGGCGCTCCGGGCTCAGGCTGTAGCGGCGCGCTCCTACACCCTCCACGACCGGCGTCGCTTCCGACAGCGCGGATTCGACCTGCTCAGCTCGGTAACCTCCGCCCACTACAGCGGGGTCACCGGCGAGCATCCGAGGAGCAGCGAGGCGGTTCGCTCCACGAGAGGAGTCGTTCTCCAGGACGGGAGGGGCACCCTCGACGCGGTCTACAGCGCCAACAGCGCAGGCTATACCGAGTCGAGTGAGAGTGTCTGGGGATTCCCCACATCCCTGGTGGCCGTTGCCGACCCCCTGCTGCCGCCTGTCGAGCCGCTGAGAGCGCCGGGAAACGTGCACCGCTGGGTGGCGAGCCGGCCGGAGAGTTACTCCGGCGCGGATCCCTACGCCTCCGCGGCGGCGTACCGTTGGCGCAGGGTGGTGAGCCGGGAGGAACTCGAGCTGCGGCTGCGTAACCGGGGTATCGAGGTAGGAACCCTCACCGGTATGCGTCCCGGCCGCCGAGGAAGCAGCGGTCGCCTCGAGACGGTTCGGATCCTCGGGACCAGGGGGGAGGCGGTCGTCCGGCGGGATGCGATCCGTGGCGCCCTCGGCGGCCTGCGAAGCAATCTCTTTGTTTTCGCTCCGGTGATAAACGCCTCGGGAGATCTCGAGGCGTTTGCCTTTCACGGGGCGGGATGGGGCCATGGCGTCGGGCTCTGCCAGACCGGAGCGGCGGGGATGGCCGCTGCGGGTTACAGCGCCGAGGAAATTCTCGCCCACTACTATCCCGAAAATGACCTCTTGACGTTAGAGCCGTGATAGGCGAAGTTTAGGAGATCGAGGGAGTCCTCCCACCTCCGGTGGGAACCCCCGAAGGCGGGAAGGCTTCCTTTAAGCTGGCCCGTTGTAGTCGCCGGTGAGCACGCTCCGTCGGAGGTGGCTCACAACTGATCCGTTCAGGGCGGTATGCGGAGTCCTTCCAAAGTAGAGAGGAGGGGTTAATGGTTGGTATTTCAGAGCACAGTGGTCCTGCGAGGACCACAGGCTAGGCGTTTTTGTATCGAGGGACCCTTTCGGGTCCCTCTTATTTTTTCTTTTTGTTTTCGCTTTTTCCCTCTCTCCTGTAACATGAGTGCATGAAGCGATACCTGCGCATTACCCTCTCCGGGAGCTACCGGGAGTCGGCTCCCCTCGCCTCACGGCTCGCTCCTGCGGCCGGTGGGCGCCGCTTTCGACTCGACCAGCTCATAGTGGTGATAGAAAAGGCGTTGCGAAACCCCCGAGTCTCCCGGGTGCTCATAGAGTGTCGCAGCGACTTTGCTCCCGGCCTCATCGCGGGGGCCGAGGAGATCCGCCGCCAGATAAGCCGCCTGACCGAGGCGGGCAGGCAGACCTTCTTCTACGCCCCGGAGTACAACGGCCTCACCCTCTACCTCGCCTCGGCATGCAGCCGGCGAGTGATTCACCCTCTCGGCACCCTCTCCTACCTCGGCCTCGCCCGGCCCTTTCTGTTTTTCCGGGGGCTCCTCGATCGGCAGAAGATAGAGCCCCTTGTCTTTCGCCGGGGGGAGTACAAGAGCGCCGCGGACCGGTTGCACAGGGAGGAGCTCAGCAGCGCTAACCGCGAGCAGTACGAGGCGTACCTCGCCTCGGTGACCGCCCAGATGGAGGAGCGCATACGGGAGGGGTACGGCAAGGGGGAGTCGGATCTCCGGGATTTGAGAAACGGAACAATGCTCACCGCCGAGGCGGCTGTCGAGGAGGGGTGGGTTCACGAGCTTTCCACAATCGGCGAGTTGACCAGGCGATGGGAAGAAGAGCTCAAGAGGTGGAGGCCCGGAAAGCTCAAACGGGAGTACGGCAGGGGACGACGTAAGATCGCGGTGCTGTTTCTCGAGGGAGCCATTATCGACGGGGAGTCGAGGAACCACCCGATTTTTGGGGAGTCCCGGGGGGACAGGACGGTGGTTGCCGAGATCCGGCGGCTCGCCGATGACAAGTCGGTCCGAGGGGTGATCTTCCGGGTCAACTCTCCTGGTGGCTCAGCCACCGCGTCCGAGGAGATCCTCGCAAGCCTCCGGCGACTCGCCGAGAAAAAGCCCCTGGTCGTCTCGATGGCCGGCGTCGCCGGCTCCGGAGGGTACTGGGTCTCTCTCGCGGGGGAGCGCCTTTTCGCCGAAGGAACCACCCTCACCG
This sequence comes from Spirochaetaceae bacterium, assembly GCA_046541355.1. Taxonomy (GTDB): domain Bacteria; phylum Spirochaetota; class Spirochaetia; order DSM-27196; family Alkalispirochaetaceae; genus CAYZHV01. The sequence goes on along the minus strand of JBKHDM010000081.1, from coordinate 648 downwards.
GCTCCATCGGCGTGATCACCGTCAGTCTCTACCTGCAGAAGTTCCTCAAGCGCCTCGGCATCACCTCGGAGACGATCCGGACCGGGGAGCACGCCGATCTCGGAAGCGGACTGCGACAGATGACAAAAAAGGAGCGGCAACTCATCCAGGCGGTGGTGGATGAGCTGTACCACCGCTTTGTTACTACCGTCGCCGACGCCCGGGGACGGGAGGCCGAAGAGATCGACGCCGTCGCCAGAGGTCGGGTCTGGTCAGGAAAGGAGGCGGTCGAAAAGCGGCTCGTCGATGAGATCGGCGGGCTTCAGGATGCGATCGACTACCTCGTCGCCGCCCTCCGCCTCAAGCGGTACAAGGTGCGCTACTACCCGGAAGAAAAGAAGAGCCTACTCACCCGACTCCTACTCAAAGGCTCGCCTCTCAGCTTTGTCGGGGAGCTTCCGGCGACCACCCTGGCCTCAGTCGTGGAGGCCTCCCGGCCGCTTTTGTTTACCCCGGAGGCGCTCGAGCGTGAGGCGCTCCTCGAGAAACTCAGGGCGTTCCGACTCATCCCGTAATTACTGTTCGCGAGAATGGTGCTACTCTGGCTTCAACGCGTTGCATAGTATGGAGTTAAGCGGTCGTTACTGTATCCCGCGGTTTCGGGAGTAT
>JBKHDM010000080.1:0-12087 GCA_046541355.1 Spirochaetaceae bacterium | reverse complement strand
TTTCGGGCGAGGTCGAGATCCTCCGGACCCGGGGCGAGGCGGTTGAGAAAGTCCGCGGCTCCAAGGGCGCACAGCAGCGCATCGAGCTGGTCCGGGTCCTCCAACAGCTCCTCCCGGGGGGCGCGAATCTCGAGCTCACCCTCGAGGGCGTGGAGGATCTCCTGCCTGACCCGTCGCTGTTCGGGACGTTTATAGCCCTGGGCCGGAAGCCCCCGCGCCTTGAGCAGACCGGCAGGATAGGTTTCCACGGCGTGAACCCCCCGGGCCGCCTCATCCGGGCTCCAGGCGAGGGTTGCCGGAAGCCGGCCCGCCTGCCGGAGGGCCGTAAGGATAGATAAAGCCGCGAAGGCGGTCCTGCCGATCCGGTCTGCGGCGACGTCCATCGGGCGCTTGCCGAGGCGTCTTGCGATCTCCTCATCCGTCCTGCGCCGGAAAAAACGGTCCGCCCCGGCTGCGATCCCTGCCCCCGCCTCGTGAGAGGCGAGGTGCCGGGAGAACGCCTCGGGCCAGCCGAGAGGCGCGTCGAGGGCGAGGAGGGTGTCCTCCTCCACGGCGTCGAGAATGATCGCCACCGGCGGCTTCGCCTCGCTTCCCCGGGCGGTACGCTCCAGCGTTAGCCCGCCGCTTTCCCGGTCCCAGTGACCAACTGCGACGCCTGTCTTTTCCGGCGCGACGGCGCAGTCAACACCGATGATACGCATAGCCCTTCGAGTGTAGCCGCTCACCACCGGGATGAGAAGCGCTCCCGCAAGGGGACTCGCCATGCGTTGACCGCCCCCCCGGGGACCGGGAAAATGGCGGTATGGCCAGGACCATTCCTCTCTATTACCAGGACGCCTACCGCAGCGAGTTCACAGCCCGGGTTATCGAGTCGAAAGCGACCGACCAGGGGTATCAGGTCATCCTCGACCGCACCTGCTTCTACCCGGAAGGGGGTGGTCAGCCGGCTGATCACGGATGGCTCGCCGGCGCCCCGGTGCTCCACGTCTCCCGGAGGGAGGACGGGGCGATCCTCCACAGAACCGAGGGTGATCCCGGGTCCGGCGATATCGAAGGCAGCGTCGACTGGCCTCGGCGCTACGAGTACATGCAGCAGCATACCGGACAGCACATCCTCTCGGGCGCTCTCTACCGGGAGGGGCTGCAGACAGTGAGCGTCCATCAAGGCTCGGAGTTTACAACCATTGAGGTCGAAGGCCCCCCGGTAACCGATGAGCTTCTCCGTCGCGTTGAGGAGGGGGCGAACAGCGTGGTCCGCAGGAACCTCGCGGTCCGGGACTTTGAGGTCCCGGAAGACGAGATCGACCGCTACCAGCTGCGCCGACCACCGAAGGTATCCGGGAGGATCCGGCTGGTGGAGATCGACGGATGGGACCTGGTCGCCTGTGGAGGTGTCCACACCGCCACCGCCGGGGAGGTCGGGCTGCTCAAGGCAGTCCGGGTCGAAAAGATCCGCGGAAACAGCAGGATCTACTTCAAGATCGGAGAGCGCGCCTACGCCGACTACTCCCTCAAGACGGAGATCACAAACCGCCTCATGGACGAGCTCTCCGCCCAGCCTCCGGAGATCCCCGAGCGGGTGCGCAAGCTCGTCGAGGAGGGCAAGGAGAGCGAGTACCGCCGCCGGCAGATCGAAGACGCCTACGCCTCCCTCTACCTCTCAAGCCGTCTCGACTCCCGGGCAGGGGAGTTCCCGATTCTCATCGATACCCTCCCCCGGGAGGCGGAACCGACCCTTCTTCAGAAAATCGCCCAGGAGGCGTCGAACCGCGAAGCCCTCGGGCTGCTCTTGTTTCTCCCCGACACCTCCGGCTATCGCTGGGCGATCGTCGTAAAAGGGACCTCCCGCTTCCCCCAGGCCGCCCTCAAGGAGGAGCTCCTCCCGGCGATGGGCGCGAAAGGAGGGGGCAAGCCGCCGCTGTGGCAGGGAAAGGCGGAGCATCCGGACGCTCCCGAGCGGGGGGCGGAACTCTTTGCAGGGATCCTCGAGGCGGCTCGGTGACGGCGTGACGCCCCGGTTGCAGCGTGCCTGAAGCGCGGCGCCCGCTCCCGGGTACTACTCCACCATGGAACAGCGTCGACAGGAGGACGAGGTCGTCCGGGCGGCCCGGGATCAGTTCGGCATACCCTATCTCTACCCGTATCAGCGCCTTGTCATCGCAAATATCCTCGAGGTCCTCGACGCCCCTGAGGGTGACTCCCGGCGAGAGGAGCTGCCGGACCGGCAGATCATAATCCTTCCCACCGGAGCGGGTAAGAGCCTCTGCTTTCAGATACCCGCCCGGATGCGCCCGGGTGTCACGGTAGTGCTGTTTCCACTCCTGAGCCTGATGCGGGACCAGGCGCGACGGCTCGAGGAGACCGGATGGAAGCCGTACCTCCTCTCAGGGGGGCTCACCCGGGACCAGCGGCGGCAGCTCTGGCAGGAGCTGCGCCGGGCGGATAGAGCGATCCTTCTGTCAAACCCCGAGAGCACCGTCTCCCCGACGGTGCGGCGACAGCTGAGGGAGATCGGTATCTCCCATCTCGTTATTGATGAGGCCCACTGCGTCACCGAGTGGGGCACCAGCTTCCGCCCCGCCTACCGCTCCATCGAGTCCCTCATAGCCGAGACCAGACCGGCTGTGGTAAGCGCCTTTACCGCCACCGCCTCACCGAGAATTATCGATGACCTCCGGGATCTGCTGTTTGCAGGCCGCTGTCACCTGATACAGGCAGACCCGGACCGACCCAATATCAGCTACGCCCTTTTGCCGACCTTCTCCAAAGGGCGCACCCTCCGACTCCTCTACGACCGGCCGGTGGGCTCAGTCCCCCGGGCAGACGGCATCGACCCGGACCGCTTCCTGCCGGTTCTCTCCCCTGCCCGGGGAGCCGCCCTGCCCTCGATTATCTTCTGTCGCAGCCGAGGAGACGCCCGGGGGACCGCGGCGTTCCTGCGCCGCTATCTGCCGCCGGAGAGGGTCTACTTCTACCACGCCGGCCTCTCCCGGGAGGAGAAGCTCCGGGTAGAGGAGTGGTTTTTCTCTTCCGAGGACGGGGTGTTGGCGGCGACATGCGCCTACGGTATGGGAGTCGATAAGAAAAATATACGCAGTGTCGTCCACCTCACTCCCCCTGCCACCGTCGAGAGCTACCTCCAGGAGTCCGGACGGGGTGGACGGGATCGGGAGCCGGCGGAGGCGGGGGTTCTCCTCGCGCCACAGGACTTCCTCGGCCGGCAGATGCCGGAGTATCTCGAGGCGCTCCTCGCCCCGGGCTGTCGACGTGCCGCTCTTTTGGGAGCCCTCGGCACGCCGAATGAGGATTGCTCCGGCTGCGACCGCTGTCTCGGGAGCGCAGAACCTGGAGAAACACCGCCCCTCTCCCCGGGCGAGGCGCGGCGGTGGGGCAGCCTGCCCCGGCGGCTCATGCGTGAGACCCTCGCCGGGGTTCTCACCCCCCAGGTGCGGGAATCGGCGGCGTTCCTCTCACCCCACTGGGGCCGGTGCGCGGGCTGGCTGCCGCAGGAGCTCGAGGAGGCGGAGACGGAACTTGCCACCCTTGCGGCTGTTTTCGCCCGCCTCGCCGGGGAGGACAATTGTGGAGCGGGGAGGGCGGCGGATCTCGTTGCGGAGCTCTTCCGACCTCCCTTTCCCTTACCGTCAGCGGGTGGGGCTACCGGGGAGTCCCGTCGCCGTGGAAGGCGAGGACATCACCCCCTGAAAAACCGGTTAGCTGAAAGAGGAACTCGTTGAGATTTTCCGCGTGGCGACCAAAGCTCCCGCCGTAGGCGGCAAAGTACTGGTCGATATAATCTACCCTGTTGGGAACACCCGAGCGCAGACGCGAGGCGATCCGGCCGTTGAAGTAGCCGGGTATCTCCTGCAGGGGAAACTGGAGCAGGTACGCCTGCATCTCGTTCTGCATGAGGTAGAGGTCGTCGGGGTCGTAGGTCATATAGCTGAGGAAAAACCGCCAGAACTCCCGCTCCTGGGGGGTAAACTCCTCCTCCCAGATCCCTTCCACAAACGAACGGAACTCCGGTTCCTCATAATAGATGCCGTGGAGCGCTTCGTGAGTGATAAGCAGTTCCCGCAGGAGAGACCAGCTCTCCTGACTTACCGAGAGTACCCCGCCGACCCCCGGCTCGTAGCGCCCGGTCTCCTCATTGCGAAGGAGGACACCCTCCCGCAATACGATCTCCCGAAGCAGGATCTCCTCCTCGTTCAAGGTGAAGGAGCGCTCCTCGACGGCGTTGTAAAAGTCCGCGAGCCCCGGGGGACGGTAGTTGTGGGCGTTCCAGCCGTGGCGGTTTGCAAGGTCCGCGTTTGACAGGAGGGTCCCGCGAAACCCCTCCTTTTCCACAAAGAAGGCGAGGCGCCGGAACATGCGCGCCTGGAAGGCGTAACTCTCGGTGTCAAAAACGAGAATCTCCGGGTAGGCGGACCAGCGAAAGAGCTCATACCCCTGCCGGCGCCACCGCTCTTTCGGATAGGTGAGGATCTGCGCCATATCCGCCGGCACCGGCTCCTCGCGAGAGAGGGGACGGACCGAGAAGCTCTCGAGGGCGGTGCGGGAACCGCTTGCTACTCCGACCACCACCTCCCCCGCCCACTCATTGAGGTGGAGGTGATAGCTGCGAGATCCCGGCAGGAGCTCGAGACGATGGGTAGCAAGGCCTCCGAGATCGCCGGACCCCGCCTCGCTCACCACCGCACCGCTTCCATTACTCCCGACGCCCTCGGGCAACTCCCCCAGGAGGGCGATCTCGGCGATCGGACGGCTGTCGGGCTCCTCGACCTCCCACGCTTGGTCGAGGCGGAACTCCACGACGCTCATCGCCTCGCCCGGTGCCGGGGCGGTGAGAAAGAGATTAGAGGAGAGGCGGCGCAGGTCGTAGCCGGCGCTGAGCTGGACGCCATCGGGACCGACGGTGACACCGGGCGTGTACGGGGAGAGCCCGAGCTCCTGGATCTCCAGGGGCTGTGAGGCGGGCTCGAGGGAGAGTGAGAGCAGCCGGCCGGCGGGCAGGGGCGCGTAGAAGCGGCGGGGGACGGTAATGCCTGTAAGCTCCGGGAGGGTGAGGATCTCCTCCCCCCGGTCGGCGTATACCAGACGGACGCGTGCCTGCGAACCTCCCTGGTAGCGGATATAGAAGCCCGCCTCACCGCTTTCCAGAGTGAGAGGCTCTTCAAACTCCACCTCCCGGGGCTCGCCGGCGACAAGGGTCTCATCCTCCGGGGCGAGGCGCGCCGGGTCACGGAGATCCAAGCTCCGGGACTCACCGTCCCGACGGTCTACAAACTCGAAGCCCTCGATCCTCCCCTCACAACCGGCGAGAGCGACCATCAACGTGAGAAAAACCGCCGGACGAAGCAGCGCTCCCCGGAATCCGAGTAGATGAAACATCAGAGGGAAAGTACACCCTTGGCGAGGAGTTCGGCCACCTCCCTGCGCCGCGCCCGGGAAATTGTCGGGTCCTCTCTGAGGAAGGTGTCGAAGAGCCCCGCAAAGGACTCGGGGAGGATCGGAAGCTGAGCTGTTTTCTCACCGAGAAAGCGACCGGAGGGCTCGAAACGGTGGTTTATGGCAAAGAGGGTACTGCAGAGCGCTCGGATAAAACCGGCGGCCGAGACGAAGTAGAAAAGCTCGTCCTCGAGAACCACCGCCGCCATGAGATCGCTCAGACAGTGTTCCATCTTGAGCCCCAGACTCGACCGCTGAAAGCTCCAGAACTCCTCCGGCAGCTCATTGGCGAGGTCACTGCGCAGCCTCTGCAGCCAGTCGCTGCGTTCGAGGAGGATGGTGGACTCGAGAAGACGATGAAAGAGGTAGGTCCCCGCCTCCGGTAGCTCCCTCGGATCGTTGAGGGCGGCATCCACTATCTCGGTCACATCGGAGACCCGCTTGTACTCGAGACGCAGCGGTACCTGATCAATGAGGAGGCGGTCCTTGCCGCGGCCGAGGTTCGATTCAAAGAGCTCCGCAAAGGAGAAGGCCGCTTCTCGCTCCTCAGGTTCCGGAAGTGCCTCTTTGTAAAAGACATCGAGGCTGAGGAAGAAGTAAGGGTCGTACAGGTCCTCGCCAAAATCGAGGAGGGAGACAGTCTCGATATCCTGCCACCCTTCGAGAACCTCCCGTACCGAATCGACCACCCGCTGCCGTATCTGCTGCATGCCTTTCTCCGTCCCGGAATGTATAGTAGCATACGCCCCGTGGAGCTGAACAGCCTCGGACTCCTGGCACTCATCCTGCCCGACAGCATCGAACAGCCCCTCCTCGCCCTGCAGACCGCCCTCTACCGGGAACGGGGCGTAACCTCTGCGATGGCCCTCCCGCCGCTGATCCCGGTTCTATGGACCTCCCGGCCCCTGCCTCTGGAGTCGGTCAGGCGCATAGCCGTGACCCACCCCTCGCGTCTGCGGCTACAGGAGCGCACGCCGGTAGTTTGCGGATCAGCTGTCCTCATCGCTGCGGCCCTTCGCGCCGCCGAGGAGGGCGGGGATGAAAGGAGAAAGGAGATCGCCGACGCCGCCCGTCGGGAGGTCGCGGCGGCGGGAGTAGAGGAGCGGGAGGGCCTGTTCGACGCTCCCGGCGGAGTCTATCTCGCCGCCTGGGAACCGGGAAGAACGGCGGATGAGTCCGAGGCCTTCCCGGCCCTCGATCACCTCCCTGAGGAAAGCGGAGCCCTCACCCTCACCTCATACCTGCTCGAGTTTTCGCCTTCCCGGAACTGGTGGTCATCCTTGCGTTACGCCACCGCCGCCCGACGACGGCTCGCCGCAACCAGGCGGTAGCGGGTATCAAAGCTCTCTCAGGCGAGGACCACCTGGTTGCGCCCGTTCTCCTTCGCCGCATAAAGGGCTTGATCTGCAGCCTCCACAAGGGCGTTCGGCTCCGACCAGTCACGAAAGCTCGCCACGCCACAGCTGAAGGTGACGCTGAACTCGTCACCCCCCGCATGAAAGCTGATTCGCTCAAAGCTCTCCCGCAGATCGTTCAGCGTCCCTTCGGCGTCTTCTGGAGAGGCGTTAAAAAGAACCACACCGAACTCCTCACCCCCGTAGCGACCAACGGTGTCGGTCTTTCGCAGTCGCTCGCTGAGTAATCGGGAGAGAGAGCGAAGAACATGGTCACCTACGAGGTGACCGTAGGTGTCGTTAACGCTCTTGAAGTGATCGATGTCGATCATCGCGAAACAGAGGTTTCCTGCGATCCTGCCGGCCCGCTGGATCTCCCGTTCGAGGACCTCGAAGAGGTAGGAGTGGTTGAGCAGACCGGTGAGGGAGTCACGCTCCATCAGCCGGCGCATCGAACGGGTCCGGTTTGCCCGGGTACGCACAATACTCACGAGGGTGCGGGGGTCCGCGGGCTTCGTGAGAAAATCATCTCCTCCGCTCGCTATCGCATGCTGCTGCTTGCGCTTCTCCTTCTCCGAGGAGAGAAAGATAATCGGGATACCGACAAACGCCTCCTCCTGACGTATCAGCTTGGCCACCTCGTCGCCGGTACATCCAGGAAGGTACATGTCGAGAACGATAAGCTCCGGTTTGTTCTCGATCATGATAGGGATTACCTGCTGCGGGTCGGTTGCAACTGAGGTAATCATGCCGACGCTCTGGAGGGTCAGGGCGGTGTTCGAGACCTGCTCCGGATCATCGTCGACGATCAGCACGTGGTAGGGCGGCTGACTGTACTCCGATGCCATCCGCTCGATCTGCTCCACCACGTCTGAGACATCCACGGGAAGCCGGAAGAAGGCGTCTGACCCGGCCCGCACACTCAGGAGCCTCGGCTGAAACGCGTCCTGTTCACTGAAGACAAAAAGACGGTACTCTCCCGACCCGTTCTGCCGAAGCTCCCGGACGCATCGGGTGATCTCTTCGGGTTGGTCGGAGAGCTTGGCGAGGCTCACAAAAAGAAAGAAGATACCCCCGGCTCGCTCCCCCTCGGCGAGAGAAGCAAAAGAGTCGAGGCGGTAGACGTTGAGGCCGAAGACCCCGATTTGCTCGATGAGCTCCACCGGAACCGCCGGGTCTCCGTTGAGAGCGTAAACGCCCTGGACCACGAGGGGCTCGGCGTCGGCTTCGCCGGTATCGTGATCCTGCATAACCTCGTCGAGCTCAACCTCTTCCTCCTCTACCACCAGTTCCCCGAACTCCCTCATCTCTCCCTCCTCGGCTATACTGTTTCCGCCGAGCTGTGCGGTCAGCTCTCTGAGGCGAGTAAGGGTCTGCTCGTCCGGCGTGCGCTGTTGAACCGTCAGACGATCCACTTCTTCTTCGATCCTGTGAGCGAGCCGTCCGAGCTGTAGGTAACCGAAGGTAGCCGCTGATCCCGCAAGCCGGTGAGCTGCGCCGCGCATGTCGGAGAGAGCCTCGAAGACCTCTTCGCCCCGGCCGACCCTGCGCAGGGCGCCTTCGATCAGGCTGATACGATTCGGAATATCCCTGTCGAATCGTTCTTTGAGGTCAGCAAGTTTCTGCTTCATTGCGTCGGAAAACACGGAACTCCTCTTCTTCTTGTCTATTACTATCGACCGGTCGTGGGCGACAGTTGAGCGCCCCTCAAGGCTTGCCGGTCATTCCCTTAATAGTAATGACAAAGAGCCGGTAGCGTGGTAGGCTCACCCTTGCCCGATGGAACAGCTGCGCGCCCTGGTTATCGAGAACAGAAGTATCGCCTCAGGTTACTGGGAGCTGCGGTTCAGCTGGGATAGCTCCGCGGCACCTCTGCCCGGGCAGTTTGTCACGGTCCGGATCGCCGAACGGCCGGCGCCACTGCTGAGACGGCCCTTCGCCATAAGCTCCTTCGATCCCGAGCGGCGGGAAGCGGGGATAATCTACCAGGAGCGGGGTGGTGGAACCCGGGAGCTTGCCGGCTACCATCAGGGCGACCGCCTCGATCTCCTCGCTCCCCTGGGACATCCTTTTCCGCAGCCGCCGGCAGGCACGCAGCCGGTGCTGGTGGCCGGGGGGGTCGGCATGGGTCCGATCTTGTTTCTTGCCGACGCCCTCGCCGCTTCCGGGCAACCGGGGACGCTGGTCCTCGGCGCCGCGAGCCGGGCCCAGCTTCCGCAGATCGAGCTTCCCCCGCAGCTGCGCTACCTCCCCTGCACCGAGGACGGGAGCGCGGGCTTTGCCGGCACCTCCGTAGACCAGGTCGTCGAGCTCCTCGACAGTGAGGAGTCCCGAGACCGGGTGATCTATACCTGCGGACCGGAGGCAATGATGAAGCGGCTCACGGAGCTCGCGGTTGCTCGAGGGATCACCATCTGGGTCTCCATGGAGCAGACGATGGGGTGTGCCGTCGGCGCCTGTCTCGGCTGCGCCGTCCGGGTCATCGGGGAGGAGCCGTATGCCCGGGTCTGTACCGAGGGTCCCGTCTTTGACGGGAGGACGATCCTGTGGACCTGAGCGTTACCATCGGCGGCCGCATCCTGCACAATCCCGTAGGGGTCGCCTCGGGCACCTTCGGGTATGGAAGCGAGTACGAGCAACTCATAGACCTCTCAAAGCTCGGGGCGCTCTACACCAAAGCGGTCACACCGGAGCCCCGGCCAGGAAACGATGTACCCCGAATCATCGAAACCCCCGCGGGTCTGCTCAACAGCATCGGGCTCGCCAACGGCGGGTGCAACGCCTTTGTGGAAAAGAAGCTCCCCTATCTGGCGACGGTTCCTACAAGCGTGGTGGTCAACGTCGCAGGAAATGTGGCCGAGGACTACCGGCTGGTTATTGAACAGATCGAAGAGGCGGACCGCAAGGATGTAGTCTGGGGCTACGAGATCAACCTCTCCTGCCCAAACGTCAAGGTTGGCGGTATGGCCCTCGGGACAAACGCCGAGGAGGTCCAACGGGTCACCTCACTTCTCCGGGACGCTACCGACCGGCCCCTCATAGTAAAGCTCTCTCCCAATGTCACGGACATCGCAGAAATCGCCCGGGGTGCCGAGGCCGGTGGCGCCGACGCGGTCTCCTGCATCAACACCCTGGTCGGCATGCTTATAGACACTCGCAAGCTCACCCCCGTTCTTCCCGGGGGTACCGGAGGACTCTCAGGCCCGGCGATCCTGCCGGTCGCCCTGGCGATGGTCCACAAGGTCAGTCGCTCGGTAAAGATCCCCGTGGTCGGCCTCGGGGGCATATACGAGCCGGACCACGCGATCCAGCACCTCCTTGCGGGGGCCTCAGCGATCCAGCTTGGGACCGCAAACTTTGTCGACCCCGACCTTTCCACCCGGGTCCTCGACGAGATCCTCCGATTTGCCGAGCTCCACGGCGTGACAAACGTCCGTCAGTTCTCCGAGCTACTCGCCTGACGCAGAAACGCCTCCGCGGAAGGACAAATATCCTTTAAGGGGCACCGTTCGCACTCAGGTTTGCGCGCCGTACAGCAGTAGCGGCCGTGGTAGTTAAGCACCATCGATGCTTCCGCCCAGAGCCCCCGGGGCATCACCTCGGCGCACTCCCGCTCGATCCTCCCGGGCTCCCGGGCGGCGGTGTAGCCGAGGCGGCGGGTCACCCGACCGAAATGGGTATCAACGATTATCGCGGGTATGTCAAACAGATGGGTCAGAAGCACTCCCGCGGACTTTCGTCCGATGCCGGGAAGACGAACCAGTTCCTCGATCGTCTCAGGGAGCACACCATCGTAGTCCGTCACGAGTAACCGCGCCGCAGCGACTATGTTCTTAGCTTTCGTTCGGAAGAACCCCACGGAGTGGATGATCTGTTCAACCTCCGACACCTCCGCCTCCATGAGCGCCCGGGGATCGGGAAAACGGCGGAACAGCTCAGGGGTGACACCGTTTACCTGGGCGTCGGTGGTCTGGGCCGAGAGGGCGACAGCAACCATGAGCTCATAACCGTTTCGAAATCGAAGCAGCGGCTCCGGGTTCGGATAGAGGTCGCGCAGTCGACGCAGCACCTCCTCGATAGCCGGGGGCTCGACCGGCTCGGACCGGTGGGATCGGCTGCTACTGTTCCTGCTCATCCGCGCGGTTACTCACATCAGTTACCCCTAAAGCCTTTGAATCCTGCCTCCCGAAGGGGCAAGCTCCTGCGGGAGATTGTACTCCTCGGGGCGGCGGACGTCGAGGATGCGGCAGTTTCGGATCTCACCCACGCCTGGTGCACGGATCCCCTGCGCCTGCAGGTACTCCGGGATCAGTCGGAGGCACAGCGGCGCCAACCGCGGTATCCCGGGGCCCTGTCCTGGACAATCTTGACCATGGGAGAGGCGGAAAGCTATACTCCCACCCGCCACTGCCGGGATGTAGCCTAGTGGCTAAGGCGCCTGCTTTGGGAGCAGGAGACCGCCGGTTCGAGTCCGGCCATCCCGAAACGGGGCGCTTGCATCGCCCCGAGGTGCGGTCACTCCCCCGGGAGGGCTGCACACTTCGAAGCTGCAGTCACACATAGAGCCGCATACCCGCGTCCTTTCGGTAGCCGGGGCACGGCGGTGTCGCGTCTGCAGCTTATCCATGCGCCCATAGCTCAGCTGGATAGAGCATCGGCCTTCTAAGCCGAGGGTCACAGGTTCGAGTCCTGTTGGGCGCGCTTTTAATTCGTTTCAAAGAAACGATTGATCCGATTCTTCGGGATTTGCAGAGGATATAAGCCGGTTCTCTGAACTCGGATTCATATCAAAAATCTGTAAGATTTCCTCTTCCTGCGTGTCAAATGAGACATCTGTCTCGATTGGATCAGTCGACGGGCGATCGACTCCCTTCATGAGCTCGCCTTACATGACGATATTGCGGTGCGTGAGGCCGGTCGAGTGTACAGCGCACACGTTCCCCGATCATACGGTGTATGATTAAGCTGCCAATGAGCATGCCGACGGAAATAACTCCGGATCGCGCACCGTTTGCGCTGGTAAAAGACCTTCCAAGCCCTGGTTTCTTATGGAATAGCCTGGCGGCGTCTTAGCGAACGGGCGGACCGTTAAGGACGCAAGCCGAATACTCGGCCAACCGCCTCTGAGAACTCTTGCGGGTATCGAGCCTTAAGAGATGCCATTTCCCAGGCTATCTGTTGGTAGCTATCAGCGTGGGCCCTGAGATACAAATGGCGACTACGCTCTATCACCTGCCTGAGACTC
>JBKHDM010000079.1:0-12271 GCA_046541355.1 Spirochaetaceae bacterium | reverse complement strand
GGGAGGCTCTTCATTCCAGCCGCCGGCGTGCACCGCTTTCGCCGAAGCTCCCCGGACTCTTCGTCACCTTGCCTTACTCCTCCGCCTCGCCCCCGGCAGGTCTCGAGCCTTCGATGAAGTTCCGGGCAAACTCAGGTCGATCGGTGATGTAGCCGTCAGCCCGGAACTCGGCGAGGAGCTTGATCTGCCAGAACTCGTTGACGACGTAGGGGAGAACAAAGAGTCCCCGGCTGTGAGCGGCGCCGACATACCAGGGCCAGGAGAGAAACCCTTTCGCCCCGACCCCGTCTACCACCGGCGCTACCCGACGTATCCAGCGGCGCCATCGCATCCAGGAGATCATCTCCCCGGAGATCAGAAAAACCCTCGGTATCCTCGGCGCAAGCCGGCTGAGCCGCGCCAGTGACTCCAGGCTGAACGAGAAAAATATCAACGACCCCTGTCGCGAGGGCGCTCCTGAGGAGTTGAGCCAGCCTTCTGCTTCCAGGGTTTGCACGATTTCCTCCTCGATACCGGGATACTTTGCAGGCTCCTTGATCTCGAGCACCAGCCCCGGGGAGCCTTCCGCCTCTTCAGCGAGGCGAAGCAGCTCTTCCAGGGTGAGGATGGAGAGCCCCTCGTAGCTCTCCTCCCGCCGGAACGGGTACTTCTGGTTGAACCACGCACCGGAATCGAGTCGCTTGAGCTCTTCAAATGTATAGGTGCCGATCGCCCGACGCTCCCTGCCTGGAAAAAACTCCTCCACGTTGGTTGTGCGTCGAAGCGTTACGTCGTGGAAGACCACGATCTGTCCGTCCGCGGTCCTGCGGAGGTCCGCCTCGAGGTAGTCCGCTCCCTCGGCGGCTGCCAGCTCGTAAGCCGGACGGGTTGACTCCGGCGCGAGCGTCGAGGCGCCCCGGTGGGCGATTACCGCGGGATAGGGAATGCCGTTGCCCTCGAGAAACCTTGTTCCCTCCTCCGGGAAACCTCGGGTGTAGGAGAGAGAAATGGTTGCGACGATGAGGGCAAGGAGCGTTGCGAGCAGGAACGGAACCCTTGCGGGAAACCAGCTCGGGGCGTTCCGACGCCTACGGGACCCGATGGTTTTCGAACGTTTCCCGTATAACCTCGATGAGCTCGGGTATCGCTTCCTGTTCACTCTCGGGTATTTCAACATACTCCTCCCTCGGATTGGCCAGGGTGCCTACTTCGGTTATCTCATACCCGTCGTTCCCCGGTGCGACCGTCATGGCGAACAGGTGATCCTTGTAGAGAATCTGCGGTACTTCGTGGAGGAACAGAACCGGCTCCTCTTCCGGGAAGAGCAGAGAACTGCCGGCAAACTGATCAGGCAGAGCCTCTGCTCCGAGGAGATCGAGAATCGTCGGAGCTATGTCTACATGGCTCCCGGTCTTGGTGATGACGCCGGGGGCGATGTCCTCGTGGATGATCATCAGCGGAACATGCTCCGGCCGTTCTATCTGTGGGGGTAACTCCGCTTGCTCATGGGAGCTGTAGATCTCACTGTCGACCGCAGCGTCATGGTCTGAATATAGTAAGAAGATTGTATCCTCCGCCAACCCCCGCGCATCCATCTGGGCAAAGAACATCTCCAACGCCTGATCGAGAAAGGCGACTGAGTTGAAGTAGTCTCGTGTGAGGACCGGCGAGACATCGGCGAACGCTTCCCGTCGTTGGGAAGACGGATAGAGGTCAAAGACCGTGTGACTGGTGACGGTAATGAGAAATGCAAAGAACGGCTCCGGCGCCTCCTCGATATAGTCAACCGACTGAAGCAGGAAATCATAATCATTGAGGCCGAAGTAACTGCGCGCCCCCTCGAAGACCGTTTCCCCTTCGTCAAAATCCTCTCTGCTGTAGAACCGGTCAAAACCGATCTCCTCGTACGCCTTGTTGCGATGAAAGAACGCTCCGTCATTGGCGTGAAAGGCGAGGGTCTCGTAACCGCTCTCGTCGAGGATCCGGACAAAGGAGTCGAACCGACTCATGTCATTGTCTCTGAAGGCGTAGGTCCTGTTTAACGGATAGAGAGAGGTGAGAAAGGAGAACTCTGCGTCGAAACTCCCGTTTACATGCTGGGCGTAGAAGTTTTGCGCGTATAGGTGCTGATCTTTCATCCGGTTGAGAAACGGAGAAACCTCCGTCCCCTGATAGGTAAAGTCGATGATCCGGGCATCGAGAGACTCAACCTGGATCACAACGAGGTTCGGCTGCTGCGCTACCGCCGGTTCCTCCCCGAGGGAGATCTGATCTGCCGGCTCCCTACCGGAGGGCGTCGGGTTAACCTCCGGTCGGTAGTGGTAGTTGTAGATTTCAAAGAGGTAGAGGGACCCGACACCGTAGAGGGCGGCAAACCCGCCGGTGGAGCGACTAAAGAGCTCTCGAGGCGAGGGAGCGTGGAGCAAAAGATTGCCGAGAAGCGCTTGGGTCGGCAGGAGGGCCAGGGCAAGGAGTAACGCCTTTTTGTTTGCTCTCACACCGTGACCCAGGGCGCTGCGAAGGGTCGTCTCTCTTCCTTCGCCCTTGAGGCGACGGAACAGGAACCCCAAGGCCGGGAGGTCTGCGATAAACAGAACGTCCCAGACCTCCCACAACTGCCGGGTAAGTACCCGGACCGGACGCACGCCCTGTCCCATCAGAACATCGTTGTAGCTGAGGTAGTTGCCGAAGTAGCGATTGTAGTAGAGGTTGGCGAGAAAGAAGGCGGTGTAGACCCCTGAAACGCCGAGAAGAAGGACGCGACCGTTGCGGCTTCGGGTCAGGTGGACACCGAGGGTAGTGAGGATCAGAAGATGAAAGAGATTACGTAAAACCGGCCCCGAAGCGAGGGGAACCCGGTAAATCCAAAAGAGGGAGAAGTTGTTCTTAAGCAGGAAGCCCGCCGCGAAGATGATCAGGAAGAGCGCGGCGTCCTTCGAGACGCCTTTCCACGCCGCCGGGGGGTTGTAACGTTTCAAGAGTCGATCCTTTCCATATCGAGTTTCGGTAAAGCAGCTGTACCAGGCTAGAAGGTTCTCCTCGGAAACCGCGTGCGTCAACTGCGGTGGAGAGAAATGTTAGCATACAGTGAGGACCGTTTGGTGTTCCCCGGTGCCAGGCAGTATGTTCGAAGTAGTGCAGCGTTGCACTCCGGCCCCGGAATGAGCGGCCGGACAGATCGGATTTTGGAAAGGGATATTGATGGATAGATTACTGGGGATAATTCTGCTCCCGACGGAGCAGCTTGTAAACGTTGTTATATCGATGGGGCTGGCCCTGATTTTAGGTTTGGTTGTGGCGGGGGTTTACCGGTATACCCATCGCGGGATGAACTACGAGAGTGGTTTTCTCTCGACCCTCGTTCTCCTTGCGCCGATCGTGGCGGTGGTAATGCATTTCATCCAGGGGGATCTGGTCCTCTCCCTCGGGCTCGTAGGCTCCCTGGCTATCATCCGCTTTCGTACACCGATCAAGGATACCCGGGACATGGTCTACATCTTCTGGATTATAGCCGTCGGCCTCGGCGCGGGAACCCTCAACTGGACCGTCGCAGTCCTCGCGACGCTGCTGATGACCGTGGTAATCACCGCCTTCTACCTCTTCAAGTACGGCAGACCCCTCCACGCGGAGTACATCCTCGTCGTCTCCGGTACCTCCCCGGGGGGTGAGAAGAAGGTGGACCAGGTCGTCCGAAATCGGCAGGCGAACGTCCAGCTCAGGAACCACGAGGTGCAAGGGGAGAGTTGGGAGCTCACCTACGAGCTGCGCTTTGCCCGGGAGAGAGAGGGCACCGTCCGCTCGGTGGTAGGAGAGCTCCACCAGATGAGGGAGACCGACAAAGTTTCCCTTCTTACTCCCCAGCTCGCCCTGCCGATGTGAGGTGGATGGTATGAACGGAATCTCACGGTTCGAACGTAAGTACCTCCTCGACCTCGACGAGTACTACCGGCTGCGAAACGGGATCGTCCCGTTTACCGAAAAGGATCGCTACACCCGCCTCGCCGGCCACTCCTACCTCGTGCGAAGCATTTACTACGATACCCCGGACTACCGGGCGTGGTATGAGAAGGAGGACGGAGACTTTGGCCGCATCAAGCTTCGCATTCGCGCCTACACCGATACCTGGGAGGATTGCCCGACGGTTTCGGTAGAGATCAAGACGAAACACGCCGACGCGATGGTCAAGTACTCCACCCATGTCCCCCGGGAGGAGTACGCGGAGTTTGTCCGCACCGGCTCCTGGCCGAGTTATGAGGACGAGACGGTGAACGAGTTCGAGCGGCTCAGGCGCGTCAGGCAGCTCGTTCCTGTCTGCCTCGTACAGTATCACCGGGAAGGATACCGAGCTCGCGACGGGTCTCCGGTACGGCTCACCATTGACCACGGGGTCAAGAGTACCCGCGCCTCCTGGCTCTTTCCGCCCGGCCCGCTTCTCAAGCCTCACCGCCCCCGGCAGACCATCTTCGAGGTCAAGACACAGGAAGACGAACCGGATTGGCTCAGGGGAGTGGTCACCGGTCACGCGTTGAAGGCGCAGGCTAACAGCAAATACTGGCAGGGGATCGAGGTTATCAGGCCGAATATGGTGACCCCGAGGCAGGTGGCGCCATGAGACGATTGCGAAGACTGCTGATCGGCTCCCTGTTCGCCCTCGTTGTGCTCGGCGGCGGGTACTGGCTGCTCACCAGCCTCGTCCAGGAATCGCCCTTTCTCGACCAGCGCCTGGAGGCGGCGGTCCGGGAGGCGCTCGGGGTTCGCGGGAGTTACATACCCGTGAGCGAGCTCGAGACGCTCACCGACCTTGACGCCTCCGAGCGGGGTATCGAGTCTCTCGACGGGATCGAGCAGCTTCCTAACTTGCGGCGACTCAACCTCGGAGGCAACAGGATCGCCGACCTCCGTCCCCTGGCGAGCCTCACGAGGCTTGCGGCCCTCGACCTCAGGGACAACTACATCTCCGACCTGGAGGAGGTTCATCTCGGGAGCCTCGAGGAGCTCCAGGAGTTGTCGGAGCTGAGCTTGCGGAACAACCGGGAGTCGGCGCATCCGGAGGAACCGAGCAACTTTGAGCACATCTCCGATATCTCTCCAATTGCGCGCCTCTCCTCCCTGGAAATCCTCGATCTCCGGAACAATCATGTGGAAGAGCTCTCCCCCCTCGGGGAGCTGGAAGCGCTGCGCTTTCTCGACCTCCGGGGCAACCGGCTCACGGAGGGCGCCGTCGAGTTTCTCGGCAGCTTGCGCCGCCTCGAGCATCTCAACCTGAGAGACAACGACATCCGGGACATATCCTCCCTCGCCTCCCTCGAGCAGCTGGAGTATCTGAACCTCCACTCGAACAGCCGAATCGAGTCGATCCTGCCGCTGTCGGAACTCACCGGTCTCAGGAACCTCGTCGTCCGGGAGGTTCCCGTTGGAGGGGATGTCGCGGTTCTCAGGGAGCTGGTAGCGCTCGAAGCGTTGAACCTTCGTGATACGGGAGTCCGGGACCTCACCGTCCTCGCTGAGCTGATGGAACAGGGGGCGCTTCAGGACAGGCCGGAGGATAACGTTTTTGCCGAGTTGGACATACGGGAGAACCCGATCAGTACGCCCGATGGGTACGAGTTGGTGGAGCCGTACTGGGAAAACATCGCCGTCCGCCATCCCGAGGAGCTGCCGGAGTGAAGATTTCACCCCTTCTTCTGTTGACCTCGGCCTTTTGGCTGCTTTTCGGGGCGTGCGGGAGTAACGAGGCTCCCGTAGATGATCCTCCCGATGGTATTGTGGAAATCGACTTTGACGAGTACCGGGGCAGCGAGGCGACTCTTCCGGAGGGTATGTTCGTTTCCGGTGAAGATGGAAACGGCGTGCCCGTGGGAGGTGACTTCTACCCTTTTTCCGGAGTCAGCACCCTACGGCGAGGGGACGAGTTCAACGGGTTCGGCGCGTTCAGCGCGGATGAGGAGGAGTACTCCTTCGGTATCCGTGAGCGGGGCTCCTCGGACCTCAGGGACTCTCGTCTCTTCCTCGAGTATGAGAACACCACCGACCGGACGGTCTACGGCTTGCGCCTCTCCTATGATGTGGAGACGTGGTTCGTCGGGCAACGGGACAACCGAATCCGCCTCAAGTATCACACCGAGACGGAAGGGTTCGGATCTATCGATGAGATCGTCTCCACCGCGAACCCTCGGGGCGTCGCTCCCGACGACCCTCAGCAGGGTGAGGCGGTGGACGGCTCGGCTGAGGAGAACCGAACTACTCTGGAGGTGGCGTTCCACTTCTCCGAGCTCCATGGTATGGCGGAGGCGGGGCTCGATCAATTTCAACCTCTAGAGCCGGGGGAGAAGGGATACCTTCGGTGGCAGTACTCGAACCATCGCCTGACCGACGGCTCCCAGAGGAGCGCCCTGGCGATCAACAACCTGAGGGTCGAACCGGTGTTTACCCCCGCCGGTTCCCGGGAGTCCGACGGCGAGGACGCCTCTACCGCTGACGGAGACGGATCGGCTGCACCCCTCGCCTCGATCGCTTTCAGCCGCCCTCCGGGCCGCTACGATGAGCCCTTTGACCTGGAGCTGCTCACTACGCTACCGGGGGCGCGCATCTATTACACCCTCGACGGCTCCGAGCCGGATCCGGACCGGGTAATGAGCGACGAGGAGTGGGAGGAGGCTCCCCGGGAGACCCGGCGGCGCACCTTTGAGTATCGCGGTCCCATACCCCTCGATGAGCTGCTCCGGCGGGAAAACGACATATCCCTCATCTCGACAGCGGCTCGGGAGGACAACCTCGGATGGGAGCCCCCGGAGTCGCAGGTACCGAAGCTGGCCACCCTTCGCGCTTTTGCGCAAACCGAGTTGAGCCGATCGGCGGTGCGCAACGGATCTTTCATGATCCCGAACTCAGGCATGGAGCACCATGAGCTGCCGGTCTGGAGCATACAGACAAACCGGGGCAACTTTTTTGATTCCGAGTCGGGGATATACGTCCCCGGGGAGAATCTGCCGGAGGTCAACTACTTTCGTCGTGGAAACGACTGGGAGCGGCAGGTGCACGTGGAGTTCTTCGAGGAGGACGGTCGACGCTATCTCGCCCAGGACATGGGCATCAGGATTCACGGCAACTACACCCGGACCTTCGCGCAGAAAACGCTGCGCCTCTACTCCCGGACGGATTACGGTCCTGGACGGATGCGCCACCGTTTTTTTCCCTCCAAGGAGCTGGACGACTACAACCGGCTGATCCTGAGAAACGGCGGCAATGACTGGATGGGGGCGATGCTCTCCGACCCGACCCTGCAGACCCTTGTGCAACACCTGCCTATCGACACGCAGTATTACCGGCCGAGCGTCGTCTATCTCAACGGTGAATACTGGGGGCTCCACAATATGCGGGATCGGCAGGACCAGCACTACCTCGAGACCCACTACGGGGTTCCGAGGGACGAGGTCGTGGTTGTCGAAATCGAGGGACTTGTGGATACGGGACAGTGGGACCAGGAGGGGAAGCTCTACGAGCCGTACATCGAGTTCAGGGACCGCGTCGCCTCCGGGGAGATCGCCGGTTGGGACGCCCTCAACGAGGAGATGGCCGTCAGCGAGTACATCGACTACCTCTTCGCCCAGGTGTACGCCGGCAACTACGACTGGCCCCAGAACAACATTCGCTACTGGCGCTACACCGGTCCGTACCCGACCGAAGAGGAGGGCCCCCAGGACGGTCGGTGGCGATGGATCCTCTACGATGTCGACTTTGCCTTCGGCCATCAGTTCTCGACTACCTTCGACATGGTGGAGTGGACCTTCGGTTATACCGAGGAACACCCGTTCCTTCAGGAGGGGCGTCGTGAGGATGAGCAAAACAGGTTCGAGCTCAACCACCGGCTCATGGACTCTGAAAGAGCTCGTCATGAACTCTTGCAGCGGTTTGCCGTCCACCTTGCGACCACCGCGAGGGAGCAGCGGGCGCTGCAGCTTATTGACCGCCACGCCGAGCGCATCGAAGGGGAGATCCCCCGGCAGATCGCGCGCTGGGGACGCCCGGAATCGATGGAGGTCTGGGAGGAAACGGTGAGCATCATGCGCGATTTTGCCCGGCGCCGCCCGGCGATTGTCCGTGATCACCTTATTGAGTTCTTTGACGACGCTACAGGGATTTCGGAGATCGAGGTCCGCGGCCTCACCCCGGAGAGCGGGGTCTCCCTGCACACCGTCGACCTGGAGGCGGAGACCCCGGGGGTGGAGATACGCGACGGCCGCTGGTCCGGGGTGCTCTTTACCGGCGTTCCGGTGACCCTTGAATCAACCGAGACTGACCTGCGGGACGCATCCTTTGATCCTGGGGGGGCCGTAGAGATAATCGAACGGTCCCGGGATCGGCTCTCCTTTTACCTCGAGGAGGAGACCCTCCTCACTCTCCCGGGGAGCCGGGAGTAGACACAACCGTCTCCGCCATCAGCTCACCGCCTCCGGGGGGCTCCAAGGACGCCGAGAGCGCACCACGCAGAAGCGTGTTGTCCACCACCTCCGCGAGAGCCGCCGCCCCCGGGCCTCCGGCGAACAGCGGCACCTTTGCGGCGGTGTGCCCCGTGGTCGACCAGGTCACCTCCGGCATCACCCCCTGCCCGGCGGACCGTGTCACGGCGAGTCCCCCGGTCTCATGATCCGCGGTTACCACCAGAAGTGTCTGCTCCTGTAACTGCGGATGCTCGAGGAGCATCTGTACCACCGCGTCGAGCTCCAGGAGTTCCGGAATAAGCCGGCGGATGTCATTAGCGTGGCCGGCGTGGTCTATTCGCGCCCCCTCAATCATGAGAAAGAATCCCTCCTCATTCCGGGCGAGAACGTCCACCGCCGCCTCGGCCATCTCAACGAGGCCCGGCGTGTGTGATGGTCTGCCGTCGTAGAGATAGGGGAGGTTTCCATTGCCGAAGAGTCCGACGATTTTTCCGCCCGGGGCAAGCCGCCGGCTCTCCCGTGCCAGGGCGTCGGCGTCCTGAACCACCGTGTATCCCGCCTCGGCAGCGGCGGCAGGCTCCATTCCAAAGCCTCCACCCCCGAGGATCACCTCAGGTCGCAGCCCGGAGAGGTAATCTTCGGCGATACCCGGGTAGTCGAGGCGACTGGCGACGTTAGCGCCAAAGGCCGCCGGGGTCGCGTGGGTCGTAAAGGCGGTGGTTACCAGGCCGATCCCCCAGCCGAGCTCTTTCAGATCTCCGGTAATAGAGGGCAGAGCGGTCCCGTCCCCGGGGAGCCTCACTCCGACTACACCGTTTTCCACCTTTACCGCCGTCGCAAGAGCGGTACCCGCGGCGGCGGAGTCGGTGATCTCGTGGGAGGCGCTGCCGGTTGCCACCTCCCCTCGCACCGGGAGCGACTGAAGCGCAAGTCCATCCTCCCGGCCGGTATGGTAGAGACTCGCCGCTGTGAGTTGCGCCGCCCCCATACCGTCACCGATTACGAGGATTATCCGTCGAGCGCCCTCATAGGAGTGGTCGGTTACCTCGTCGGTTTCCACCGATCCCGCAGGAGGGGAGGGAGCGTCGACGCCCGAGGGCTCCTGCCTCGGCGAGATCGGGTGGGGAGCGCATGCGCCGAGGATCAGCAGGAGCGAAAAAAGCAGGAAGGGCAGACGAATCGGTTGGACCGGAAATGATACGGGAAGACGGAGACGATGATTCATGGAGCATTCCTTCAGGCCTCGGGCGGCCCTTGCGCAGAAGTAGACATCGATCCAGGGACGAGGGGGAGTCTATCAGAATCCGTTAGCGGAATACACCCCATTTGCGTAGATTTTGCCAGGTCGAGGCGGGTTGCGACGCCTCACCGGAGAGTGCACAAAAGGGCGCCGGGGGAGAGCCTTGTCGCCGTACTATGAGCCGGTCGCCTGTCAGCGACACCCGAGTTGAAACGTTTTTTCAAATTGTGACTAAAGTTACACTCAATTGTGACTATAGACACCATGAAATAACTGATCCCTCCCTGTAGCTTTTATGCATGACCATTGTACGTGGGATTCTTGTAGTCTGCCTTTTGGTTTTGCTGTCAGCCTGCCCGAACCCCACCGGCGGCACGGCTACGGAGCCGGGCGATGATCAGGGTGGCGGCACCGGTACGGAGCCGGGCGATGATCAGGGTAGCGGAGCGGGGGCCGTGGCACCCACGGATCTCACCATAGGAGCCGGGGCTGACTCGGTTACTCTTTCCTGGATCGGCGACAGTTCGGCCAACGATGGCTACGAGATTCAGCGCCGCGAGGAAGGAGAGTCGGAGTGGCAGGACCTCGTGATCGATCCGCCCCTCGGGCCTGACGCGACCGAGTACGTGGACGATGGCCTCCCACCGAACACCACCTACCATTACCGCATCCGGGCGGTCAACAGCTTCGGGCCGACCGCGGCCGAGGACGGCTGGGTGGAGTTTGACCCGATTACCACCACGCAGCTGGCGGCACCGACGCTGACCCTCCCGGAAAATTTCCTGCTGGGCGACACAATCGCGCTTTCGACCAACAAACCTGACTTCGTCCGTTACTACTACACGACCAACGGTACCGACCCCACCTTCACCAACCAGGTCTTCGATCCCGACGTGGACGACTCCCGCCCCGACACCACTGCGGTGTGGCAGTACGAAGGCATCGTGTTGAATGATCCCGGCGAGTATGAGATTCGCGTGCTGGCCCGCGCCGAGGACTGGCTCGACAGTGCAATCACTACGCAGACAGTGTCGGTGTCACCCAAATGGACGGAAAGCGGCGGCACGTGGACAGTGACCCCGGGGATTAGCTGGAATGATTTCATGAGCGAGGTGGTCGACCAGACGAATTCGGGAGATACCATTACCTGGAGCGGTGATGCGACCATCAGACGGGCCAGCGGCACCGCTGGGACCCGAGCGCTTAGTCTCCAGCACAGCCTCACTTTTGACGCCGGTGGACACACCGTAATTCTCGACGGGAGCTCAGGCGGCCGTCACTGGTCGGATTTTGATGATCCGCCCGACGGTACAGTCGTGCGTTTCCAGGGTCTTACGATTCAAGACTTTGGTGGACCAGCGCACAGCGGGTTCCTTGCTGTTCCGCCGGAGGTAAGGTTAGAGCTCATTAACGTACGACTCGAAAACAACACCGCCGGGGCAGGGCAGGCCGGCCGATTAGCTGCCGGCGGGGCGATTACCAATCAGGGAGGCGTTGTGGTAATAGAGGACAGCGTCCTGATTGGAAACCGCGGACTCGGCGGAGGTGCGGTCGCCAGTTTCAGCGGTACCACGATAATCCGCCGCAGTCGATTTCTGGGAAACAGGGCTTGGTATAACACTTCCATCGTTCAGGAGTATCTCAGCGGCGGCGCGATTCTTGCGATCGGTGGTACGGTCAATGTAGCCGACAGTTTTTTCGCTGGTAATACACCTACTTCTGGTCCTGGAACTATCTCGTTAGGAGGTGCCATTTCAGCAATGGGTGGTACAATCAATGTGCATGGCTCGCAGTTTGTCGGAAACGAATCCAACTGGGGTGTTGCTGCGCACATAGGTGATAGCGGCTTCATCCGCATCTCCTCCTCGGCTTTCTATGACAACCAGTCAACGTCATCGAGCATTACCCCGGAGGCCTCCATCATCTACGCCTACGATCATCCCGAAGGAATTGATCTTCGGTCATCGACATTCGTGGATAATACTGTGCTTTCTCTGGGAAATTACACTGTCGATGCGACCGCCCACAATGTGCTGCTCATTAATTCCCCGATAACCGATTCCAACGGGTTCGGTTTCGGAGAGTTCGAGACCAGCTATATCGAAGAAGAACTGAATGCAGCCGATATCTTCGTCGCGCTGCCCGACAAAGGGCCCGACGGAGAGTGGGGAACCGACGACGATGTGCCCGGGGACTTCCGCCTGCGCGCCGATGCCGATCCGGCAATACGGGCGGCGGTTATCGATGGTGGAGACGACGCGGAGATCGCGCCGGATTTTGCCGACGCGAATGACAATGGAAATGTGAGCGAGGATGAACCGTACGATCTTGCCGAAAATGCACGGGTGCAGGATACCGCAATCGACATCGGAGCGGTGGAGCACTAAGGGAGGCAACGCGATGGTTGTGAAGCGACGGACACTTGTTGCTCTCGGGATTCTCAGCATCGCTCTGCTGCTCCTGACAGGGTGTCCGAGCCCCACCGGCGGAGGTGACAACAACACCGAGCCGACCGCCGATGCGGACAGCGACTCTGGCGGTGCCGGTAGCGGTGGGTCCGGGGGTAACGCGGACTACGATGGGCCGCTGGTGACCTCCAGTGCCGACAGTG
>JBKHDM010000078.1:0-12418 GCA_046541355.1 Spirochaetaceae bacterium | reverse complement strand
GGGGTCCGCGAAAAAGTGTTGACCTGGGAAGTGGCGGGATGATATGCTTTTCTCATCCAAGGGGAGCTTGCGGTAAGCAGGCTGAGAGGATGGCTGAACTGCCGTCGACCCATTGACCTGATCCGGATAATGCCGGCGAAGGGATCTGTGGTTTGAACGTGTGAAGCGCCGTCCGTGAACGGCGCTTTTTTTGTGCCGTCGCGGTCGAAGCTCTCCGGCAACTGCCTACCGCCTCCCCTGAACTTGACGGGAGGTTTACTCATGGACTACTCGCTCTATCTCATCACGGCACATCGGAAGGGGGAGCTCGAGACGGTCGCCGCCGCCGTTGCCGGTGGGGTGCGACTGCTTCAGTTTCGTCACAAAGGGGCGATGGGCGAAGAGGATCTGAATCACGCCCGGGAGCTCCAGCGCATCTGCCGGAGTGCCGGCATTCCGTTTATCGTCAACGATCACCTCGAGCTCGCCCACGCCCTCGGGGCGGAGGGCGTCCACCTCGGACAGAGGGACGGTGAGCCTGAGCGGGCGCGGCGGCTTTTGGGACCAAGCGCCGTTATCGGTGTCTCCGTCGGCTCGGTCGCAGAGGCGATCGCCGCACAGGAGGCGGGAGCGGACTACCTCGGCGCGGGAGATGTGTTCGGCACGAGCTCAAAGGCGGATGTGGACCCGCCGATCGGTCTCGAGGGGCTCGGTGAGATTGTCCGGGCGGTCTCCATACCGGTGGTGGCGATCGGCGGGGTCACGGTTGAGAACGCCGGGCGGGCGGTTGCCGCCGGTGCCGCCGGGGTGGCGGTCATCTCGGCGATTTACGACGCTGCGGATCCCGAGGATGCCGCCGGCCGCCTCTCCGACGCGGTACGCCGGGAGGTGCGCGGATGAGCACGGAGAGGAGAGGCGAACAGTACGCCCAGCGGGCGCGCTCCGGGCTCGCTCGGTTGCGGGAGCGCGCTCCCCTGGTAAACCACATTACAAACTTCGTGGTGATGAACGAGACCGCGAACATCACCATCGCCGCCGGAGCGCGCCCGATCATGGGCCACGCCCTCGAGGAGGCGGAGGAACTCACCGCGCTGTCCGGCGCCCTTCTGATCAATGGGGGAAACGTCACCTACTCCGACTGGAACGAAACGATGGTGCGCTGCGCCCTTCTCGCCAATGAGCGGGGCATACCGGTAATCCTCGATCCCGTGGGCTACGGGGCGACGGCGACGCGGACGCGCATGACCGACCGGATACTTCGGGAGGCGAAGGTCGACGTGATTCGCGGTAATCGGGGAGAGATCGGTAAGCTCAGCGGCTTAGGCGGTGAGGTGAGCGGTGTGGACGCTGTGGGAACGCAGCCGGAGCCCGCCCGCGCCGCGCGGAGCCTCGCCCGGGAGTACGGAGCGGTCGTCGCCATCGGCGGGGCGAGGGACGTCGTATCCGACGGGGAGTCGGTCTGGGAGGTTGCCTCGGGACACGAGCTCCTCACCGCCCTGACGGGAACCGGCTGTATGGCGACAAGCGTCATCGCTTCCTGGCTGGCGGCGATGGCGCCGGATGAACAAGAGCGGCGGAGCGGCTACTTCGAGGCGGCGCTCTTCGGCCTCTCCCATTACAGGCTCGCCGCGGCGAACGCCGGGAGTACTCCCGCGGGCGCTCGAGGACCGGGCTCCTTTCTCTCAAGCCTCATCGACGAGGTGTACAACCTCACTCCGGAGGAGTTCGAGCGCGAGTTTCCCGCCCGCCCGGCAAAGGAGGGAGCCGATGCTCGTGCATGAAGTGGGGGAGTTCGAGCTGATTGCCCGGCTCGAACGGATCCTCCCGCAAACGGGCCGGGGGGTGGTCAAAGCGATCGGTGACGACTGCGCGGTTCTCGACCTTCCCCGGGAGCTCACCGTCTGGACGACGGACACCTGCATCGAAGGGGTGCACTACCTCCCCTACCTCGCGACTCCCCACCAGATAGGGCGAAAGGCGCTTCTGGCCAATCTGAGTGATATCGCCTCCATGGGGGCGACGCCGCGCTACGCCACCCTCTCCCTCTCCGCTCCCCCGGAGGCGGAGGTCTCCTGGATCGAGGAGCTCTACCGCGGCATCGCCGATCTCGCCGCAGAGTACGAGGTGGCGGTCGTGGGAGGGAACACGAGCCGCTCCCCCCACGGTTTGCGTCTCGATATCGGGGTGCTGGGTACCGTCGCCCCGGGGGAACTCCTCCGTCGGGACACCGCCGAAGCGGGAGACCTCGTTCTGGTCACCGGAAGCGTCGGGGACGCCTACTGCGGGCTCGAGTGCGTCTTCAACCCCACCCTGCCGGTGGAGCCGCGGCTGCGGACAGCCCTGATCGAGCGGTACCGCAGCCCCTCCCCTCACCTAAAGAGCGCCCGGGTGATCGCTTCCTCGGGAATCGCGACCTCCATGATCGATATCAGCGACGGCCTCGCCGCGGATCTCGGGCACCTCTGCGATGCCTCCCAGGTCGGGGTGGAGCTGAGGGCGGCGGACCTGCCGATCTCCGAGGATGTCGCCCGCTTTGCCGCGTACACCGATCAGGATCCCTGGCAGTACGCCCTCATCGGCGGCGACGACTACGGCCTGCTCCTCACAGCCCGGGCCGACCGTGCCGCGGAGCTGGTAGAAGAGGTCCGGGAGAGCACGGGCGACATCCTCACCGTCTTCGGCACGGTCACCTCGGATCCCCGGCGGCTGCTCCATCTCCCCGACGGCCGGGTGGAGCGGCTCACAAGCAAAGGCTGGAACCACTTTCAAGGAGAAGAAGATGCGTAACCCACAGATTGTCCTTACCATCGCCGGCTCCGACTCAGGAGGAGGTGCCGGCATTCAGGCGGACCTCAAGAGCTTCACCGCCTTTGGGGTGTACGGCGCGAGCGTCATCACCTCCGTCACCGCCCAGAACACCCTCGGCGTCCAGGGGGTCTACCCGATGGAGCCGGAGGCGGTCACCGCCCAGCTCGAGTCGGTGCTTTCGGATATCAAGGTGGATGTGATCAAAATCGGCATGCTCCACAACGCCGAGATCATCCGCCGGGTGGAGGCGGCGGTCGCCCCCCTCGGCGTGCCGGTCGTTCTCGACCCGGTAATGGTCGCCACCAGTGGCGACCTGCTCCTCGAGCCCGAGGCGGTGAGCGCCCTCAGGGAGCGCCTCTTTCCCCTGGCTACCGTCATTACCCCGAACATCCACGAGGCGGAGCACCTTATCGGCTCGAGGATAGAGGACTCCCGGCAGATGGAGGCGGCGGCGAGAGAGCTCCTGCGGGAGGGGCCGGAATGGGTGCTCATCAAGGGAGGCGACACCGTGACCGGAGGGGGCGCCTTTGCCCGACAGCGGAGCGATGATCTTCTTGTCGGCCCCGCCCGGGCCGGCGAGACGGAGCGCCACCTCTTGTCCCAGGAGCGCGTGGAGACCAACAACGCCCACGGCACCGGCTGCACCCTCGCCTCGGCGATCGCCTCCGCCCTCGCCCGGGGCGACTCCGTCCCTGAGGCGGTGAGAGCGGCCAAGGCGTACGTGACCGGCGCGCTCGAGAGCGCACGGGGGTGGCGTGTCGGGGGCGGCCGAGGCCCGGTTAATCACTTTTACCGGATCAATCAGGAGGCAACGGTATGACCGCGGTTTCACTCGCTCTTGGTGCGGCCCTTGTGACCGCCTCTTTCGGGGTACTGGCGGGGAGAAAACAACTGACCAACATCGATCTGTTTCTCTCCTATCGCAATCGCGTCGGTGTGCCTGCCCTCGCGGCGAGCATCGTCGCCACGATCGCCGGCTCCTGGATACTCTTTTCCCCGGCGGAGACCGCCACCTGGGCGGGAGCGCCGGGAGTCCTCGGATACGCCGTCGCCCAGGGGCTTCCTATTCTCATTCTTGCCCTCTTTGGTCCGAAGCTCCGGGTTCTGCTGCCCGCCGGCTACTCCCTGACGAGCTTTGCGGAGTACCGCTTCGGGCGATGGGTGGCGGCGATTGTAGCCGGGGCGAGCACCTTCTACATGTTCATTTTTCTTTCCGCCGAGCTCACCGGGATCGCCCAGGTTTACGCCCTGCGCTACGAGGTGCCCCTCTTTCTGCCCGCCCTCATTATCGCCCTGATCGCCCTGACCTATACCACCCTCGGCGGACTGCGCTCCTCGATTCTCACCGATCAGGTGCAACTGGTCGCCTTTCTTCCGTTGCTCGGCCTGCTCTTCTGGAGTGTTGGTCACGACGGCGAAGGCACGGTCGCTGCCCTCAACCGGATCGCCGAGACCACCCCTGATGTGATCGGATGGGCCAATCCGGGGGGATGGCAGTTCGCGGCGGTCCTCCTGGTCGGCATCACCTCGGCAAACCTCCTCGACCAGAGCTTCTGGCAGCGGGTTTACGCGGCGCGTTCCAACGAGGTGGTCCGGGCGGGGTTTCTCGTCGGCGGGCTTGTTACCATCGGCATAATCCTTTTAACCGGAACCTTCGGCTTTCTCGCCGTCGACCGGGGGATCATCGACGGCGGAAACGCCTCGATCGCGCTCTTTGCGCTTCTTCTGACCATGCCGGAGTGGGTGTTTGGTCTCGCCCTGGTCCTGGCGACCCTCCTGGTGATGAGCAGCACCGACAGCATGATCAACGGGATCGTGAGCGCGGTCTGGCCCTTTATGGGAAACAGAAGCAGCCTCACCGTCGCCCGCCTCGTGACGATTCTCCTCGCGGGCCTCGCGGTCCTGGTCGCCTCCTTCGGGGTAAGCGTGCTCTATCTCTTTCTGCTGGCGGACCTCATCTGCGCGGCGATCGTATTTCCCCTCATTTACGGGATGTTCGACCGGCGGTTGACCCCCCTCGGCGCCGCCGTCGCGATGGCCGGCGGATCGGTGGCGGGGAGCCTCTTTTTTCCCACCCCCGGCGGCGCGAGCTGGAGCGGCGTGGAGGCAAACATGCTCACCGCCTTTTCGGTGGCCCTCCTGGTCTCCGCGACGGTCGCCCTTATCGCGTCGAGGTTTGCCCCGAAACCCGCCGATCTGTGGGGCAGTAGCCGTTGAGGAGCCCCTCCGCGGCTACTGCTGCTCTCTTGTCAGATCGGTGGTCAGCCGACCGGGAGTCCCTCTTCCTTCCAGGCGAGGAGGCCGCCGCTGAGGTTGTAGACGTTGGTGTAGCCGTTGTTGAGCAGAATACTTGCCCCGAGGGTTGAGCGGTCTCCCCCCTGGCAGTGCAGCGCCACCGGCCGATCCCGGGGGATGTCATCGAGGCGACGGGAGAGGTGGCCGACATGGATGTGGTGCGCCCCGGCGATGTGCCCGGCGTTCCACTCCTCCTCTCCCCGGACGTCGATAATCTCGAACTCCTTCGCTCGCTGGTGCAGTTCCTGCGGGCTCACCTGGGAGAGCGTCGCCACCGGGTGTCCGGCGGCGCTCCAGGCGTCCATATCCGGCAGGTACCCGGCGACCCCGTCGATCCCGACGTGGATCAAACCGCGGACCACCTCGTCGACCCTGTTCGCCGGGGCAACGAGTACCACCGGTCGGTCCGGGTCGAGGGTCCACCCCGCCCAGTTGCTGAATCCCTCATCCGCCTGAATGCTGAGGGCTCCGGGAATGTGGCCGGCGACGTACTGCGCTTTGGGACGGGTATCGACGATCTGCGCGCCCTCCCGCTCAAGCCGCTCCACACCCGCCGGGTCGAGCTCCTCCGGCTGCGGTAGCCCGTCGAGGATCGGTGGTCCCTGCCGGTTCTGCACTTTCATGCGGCCGAAATAGGTGGGAGGTTCCGGCTGTCCCTCGAGAATCTGGCGCACGAAGCTGCTCTCGTCGGTTGCGCGAAACGCCCAGCTCGTGGCGCCCTCGTATCCCAAGGTTGTGGACGGTAGTGCGCCGAGGGCCTTTCCGCAGGCGGACCCCGCGCCGTGTCCCGGCCAGATCGACAGATACTCCGGCAACCTGCGGATCTGCCTCAGGGATTGGTAGAGCTGTCGCGCCCCGGTTTCCTGGGTCCCGGCAATGCCGGCGGCCTGTTCGAGGAGATCCGGTCGGCCCACATCCCCGACGAAGACGAAGTCCCCGGTGAGGGCGAGGGTGGGCGCCTCGCCCGCTGCGGTATCGGTGATCACAAAGGTCAGGTGCTCCGGCGTATGTCCGGGGGTGTGGACCACGTCGATCGCCACCTTTCCCATCATGATCCGGTCTCCATCGTGCAGTCCCTCGTGCTCGAACTCGTAGAGCCAATCGGGGCCGCCCTCGTCGGAGAGCAGGAGTCGAGCCTTCGCGGCCCGGGCCAACTCTCGAGATCCACTGAGGTAGTCAGCGTGAATATGCGTTTCGGTGACCCGGGTGATGCGCAGTCCCTGGTGCTCGGCGATGGAGAAGTACCGGTCAACATCCCGCAGCGGGTCCACTACCAACGCCTCCCCGGTCTGCTGACACCCGACGATGTAGCTCGCCTGGGCCAAATCCTCGTCATAGATGCGCTCGAAGTACATTACTCCTCCTTTCCAAAGGTTAACTCGCCGTCCCAGCCGAGAAGCCCCGTCTCGAGGTGACCCACATGGGCAAACCCCATCTGGTCCATTATCTCGATCGCCGAGGCGGAACGGCTCCCGCTGCGACAGTACAACGCGTAGGGCCGATCCCGGTCCAGGGCGTCAATCTCTGATACGAACTCCGGACTGGAGATGTCGATGTTCCGGGAGCCTGGGATGTGTCCCATCTCGTATTCCATCGCCGTTCTCACATCCAGAACCTCCGCCTGCCTGGCGGCCTCCCGAAACTCATCAGGCGACATGTTTTGATTCATGCAGCACCTCCTTGCAACAACTCGGTGATAACGATCAGACCCCCCGCCCCGAGGACAAACCATCCAAAAAGCGGTTTTACCCTCGCCTCAGAGACGCGAGAGGAGACGAGCCCACCCGCCAGAATCCCTACTATTGCAAACGCGGTAAAAACAGCCAGGAAGAGCCAGTCGATAGTTTGGCCCGCGGCGAGATCCCCTCCAAACCCGACCAGGGACTTCAGGGTGATGATGATCAGAGATGTCCCGACCGCCTGCCGCATTGTCATTCCCGCGGCCAACACCAGGACCGGCACGATCAGAAACCCTCCGCCTGCCCCCACTAACCCGGTGAGCGCTCCCACGAGCAATCCTTCCCCGGCGATGAGGAGGGAGCCCTGGGCTCCTCCCCTCGGGCCGGGGTGGGCGGAACCGGTCGGTCTCTCCCGTTTGCGGATCATTCCCATGGCGGCCCAGGCCATGATGATTCCGAAGAGGAGCATAATGAGGGTGTCCCGCTCCAGGGTGTAGGCGCCGATGGAAAAGACCTCCTGGGGAATCGCCGGCACCAGAAACCGCCGGGTGGCGTAAACGGCGACCACGCTCGGAATCGCAAAGGCGACGGCGGTAGCGACGTTTACCGCGCCTCGGCGGATCGAGGAGGCAGCCCCGACCATACTGGTTGTTCCCACCACCAGGAGGGAGTATGCCGTTGCCGTCACCGGGGGAACGCCCACAACGTAGACGAGAATCGGAACCGTGAGAATGGAGCCCCCCGCGCCAAAGACGCCGAGGGAAACTCCCACCACCATCGCCAGGACATACCCGACCAATACACTCATAAATATATATATAATAAAACATATACTAACTGTCAACCGCTCCCGGCTCACTCCTCCGGGTTTGAGAGCTGCTTTGACTTGTACCGGTTTTATGGCGAGGTTTGAAAGAGACGACCGGTCATAACGTTTTACGCAGTGGGAGGTATAACCATGGGAAGAATATCCGGGAAGGTTGCGATAATAACGGGCGGGGCCAACGGCATCGGCATCGCCACGGCTCAGCGGTTTTTGGAGGAGGGGGCAAAAGTCGCCATTGTCGATATTTCCGAGGAGGCGCTCGATGAAGCCCTCGAACAGTTGAAACCCCTCGGAGAGGTGATCGCCATAAAGGCGGATGTATCAAAAGAGGCGGAAGTCAAAAACTATGTCCAGGAGACGGTTACAGCTTTCGGGCAGGTGGACATCTTCTTTAACAACGCCGGGATCGAAGGAAAATCCGGCCCCTTAACGGAAGTCGAGCAAGAGGATTTCGACAACCTGATGGCGATCAATGTTCGGGGTGTCTGGTTAGGCATTAAACACGTTGTTCCGGAAATGATGAAGCATAAATCGGGCTCGATCATCAATACCTCGAGTGTGGCAGGGCTTGTCGGCTCCGCCGGGTTGGGCCCGTATGTCACCAGCAGACATGCGGTGATAGGTTTAACCCGGGTGGCTGCGCTTGAGTACGCGCCCCACATCCGGGTCAACTCGGTGCATCCCGGACCCATTCATACGCGGATGATGCGCTCGATTGAAGGCCAGTTCAGCCCGGACGACCCGGAAGCTGTGATGAAAGGGTATGAACAGACCATCCCGCTGAAACGGTATGGCAAGCCTGAAGAAATTGCCAACATGGTCCTCTTCCTGGCCAGTGACGAAAGCAGTTACTCCACAGGAAAGCAGTTCGTCGCCGACGGCGGCTTCATCAATTAGCTGCTGTCCTCGACCCTTCAGCAGATACCCGCAGGATTCCTCGTCGCCTGTCGGGAGTAGACGATCCTCGTAAGACGTTTCACTCCCGACGGCGGTGGGTGTATGCTCCAGTCGAGTTGTGCCTTCCCGCACCCTTGGTCCTCGAGGAGAGGTGAGCATTCCTGCGTCCTCGATTGCTACTTGTTATTTGATCGGTTGTATAGGAGAATGGAGGGCATACGTAAACATCTGATGGAGCCCCGCCGATGTCTCATCATTCCGGAAAGGCGATCCTGATTGTCGAAGATGAAGCGCTCATCGCACTGAGAGAGAAGATGTTCCTCGAGTCCGCCGGGTATACGGTGAGTGTCGCCCATACCGGAGAAAAGGCGCTGGAGATGGTGTCGGACGCTTACACCCCTGATCTGGTGCTTATGGACATCGACCTCGGAGGCGGGATCGACGGGACCGAGACGGGGGAGCGGCTTCTTGAGAAAAAAAGAATGCCTGTCGTGTTTCTCTCTTCTCAGACGGATCCGGAAATTGTCGCCCGAACGGAGAGGATTACCTCCTACGGCTACATTCAAAAGGGCTCAGACGATACGATCATCCTCGCATCAATCAGAATGGCCTTTGACCTGTGGGAGGCTCACCAGCGGGTAGCTGAGTCGCAGGCACTCCAGGAGAACCTGTTTCAACAAGTCCCGGGTGCGATCTACCAGTTTCACTGTTTCCCCGACGGCAGCAGCTGCTTCCCCATGGCATCCCGGAACATATGGCTCGTCTTCGAGGTGACCCCGGAAGCGGTCGTAGATGATTCCTCTCCCGTTTTTGAGCGGATCCACCCCGAGGATCTCGACTCGGTGGTGGCCTCGATCACCAGATCCTACCAGACCCTCGAGGATTGGGAGCATGACTACCGGGTGATACTGCCCTCGCGAGGCGAACGATGGCTCCGCGGGAGAGCGAGGCCGGAGCGCCGTGAGGACGGAAGCGTCCTGTGGTACGGGTTTATCAACGACATAACCAGCTACAAGAAGATGGAACTCCAGGTTCGCGAAGAGCGCCGACGCCTTGCCGCCATCCTTGACGGGACAAACGTGGGAACATGGGAGTGGAACGTTCGTACCGGAGAGACGGTCTTTAATGAGCGCTGGGCCGAGATCATCGGGTATGCCCTCGAGGAGCTCTCACCAGTCTCGATCGAGACCTGGTGGAGGTTCGTCCACCCGGAGGATCGCGAACGCGCCGAGGGCGCACTGCAGGATCACTTTGCCGGAATAAGCCCCCGTTACGACGTCGAGGTGCGCATGCGCCATCGAGATGGTCACTGGGTGTGGGTCCGTGATCGCGGGAAGATAGCGAACCGGACGCCCGATGGAGCGCCGGAATGGTTTTTTGGTACGCACCAGGATGTTACCGAAGCGAAGCGCCGGCAGCAGCTCCTTGCAGAACAGAACGAGCAGCTCGAACGCAGCGAAGCTCGCTATCGCTCCCTGTTCGAGAACAGCTCATCGGTAATGCTGGTGATAGATCCCGACGACGGCCGCATTCTGAGGGCAAACCCGAGCGCCGCACGCTTCTACGGGTGGAGTCAGGACGAGCTGACCTCGATGGATGTTTACGATATCAATCAGAGCGCACGTGTCAAACAACACATGGCTGAGGCGTTCAGGCTGGAGCGCAATGTGTTTCATTTCCGTCATCGCATCGCCTCCGGAGCGATCCGGGACGTCGAGGTGTATTCCTCACCCATACAGTGGGATGAGAAAGATGTGCTCCATTCGATTGTCCACGACATCACCGACCGCGTAAAACTTCAAGCTGAGCAGGCGAGACTATCCACAGCGTTGAAGCACAGCGCCAACGCCGTAGTCATCACTGATACGGATGGGTTCATCGAGTACGCTAATCCCCGTTTTGAGGAGTTGACGCAGTATCGGCTGGAAGAGGTTACCGGCGTCAAAATCAGCATTTTTGACTCGGCGGCCCACTCGACAGAGGATTACACCGACCTCTGGCACACGATTCTGTCCGGAAACATCTGGCGTGGGACGTTTTACAACAGAAAGAAGACCGGTGAGCGGTACTGGGAGTCGGCATCAATTGCTCCGATCCGCAGCGACCGCGGCGAGATCGTCAGCTTTGTGAAAGTAGCCGAGGATATCACAGAGCACATGGCCCGGGAACAGATCCTCGAGGAAACCGCGGAGAAACTCCAGGGAGCGATGGTGAGACAGGATACGCTCATGGCCGAGCTGAACCACCGGGTAAAAAACAACCTCGGTATGGTCGCATCCCTCCTCCGGCTGGAAAACGACCGTCTCGGCGACTCCGTCGACCTCACCGATATTCTAACCCGGATCACGACGATCAGCGCGATTCATGAGCAGCTCCAGGACTCTAATACTTACAAGACAGTAAATCTAAGGTCGTACGTTTCGCAGGTTGTCTCCACGGCGGTGCAGCAAAACCCGTCGGTTGAAAAAGTACTCGAACTCGAAGATCTACAGGTGCCGACCAAAACCGCGACGACCCTCGGGCTCATACTTAATGAGATTGTGACCAACGCGGTGAAGTACGGCTTCAACGATGCTGAGCCGCCGAAGCTGTCGGTTGTCTCTCGCTACGACGGATCGGTTTGCGAGCTCTCGGTTACAAATAGCGGGAATCCGTTCCCCGACTACCTCGACCTTGACAACACCCCGACCCTCGGCATTCGCCTGATCGCGATGCTCACCGAGCAGCTAGGCGGCGAAGTCTCACTATCCCGGACACCCCAACCGGTGTACACCATTCGCTTCCCCCTGGAACTGGATGGAGATGAACAGCCAAGACCACGAGGAGCCTAGGAAGGCAGCAATGAGAGAGGCCACATCGATGCAAGACACACCCCTCGAGAAGCGATCGCGAGAGATCTTAGGGCATCTCTACGATGTCGCCGGCGTCGGCATGTGCGTCACCGACATTGAGCGACGGTTTGTCGCCGTCAATCGTGAGTACTGCAAAACCTACGGCTACGAGCCCTCGGAACTCCTCGGAAACGAGTTCACCATGGTAGTCCCCCGGGAGCAACAGGACGCGGCAGCGCAACTGCACGATGACTTCCTGCTGAAGGGTGAAGGTGAGGTCACCGGGGAGTGGCGTGTCGTCGGGAAGGATGGATCGATTCGTACGATACTGGTCACCGCCGGGCGCCTCGAGCTCCACGGGACGTGCTACAAGATCACCACCGTCTACGACATGCGAGGACGGTCAATCGGTTCCAAACTCGACAAGATCCAGGAAACCTCGGTCCGGGAAGTAACCCACCGCGTAAAGAACCACCTCAACAGCCTGCAGTCCATGCTCGACCTCCAGTTACAGGAATCCGCAGGGGAAACCAAGGTGGTGAGCATTCTCACCGACAGCATTAACCGCATCAAATCGATGACCCGGCTCTACGACCGCCTCCAGCAGGCACCGTCGGTGGCGAGCATCGGATTGAAGGGGTACCTCGAGACGCTCATTGCCGACATTCTATCCACCGGTGGCCGGCACGACCACGTCCGGGTAGACCTCGATGTAGAGGACCTGCAGCTTACCGTGGAGCAAGGCGTCTCCCTGGGGCTGATCCTCAACGAGCTTGCAACCAACAGCCTGAAGCACGCGATCCCTCACAGGACGACCGGATGGATATCGGTATCCGTCAAGAGCACCGGGGCGTACATCGAAGCGCGGGTCAGCGATTCAGGGCCGGGAATCTCCGCCGACTATCTTGATACGAGCAGTGAGCACCTCGGGATGCAGATCGTCTCGGCGATTGTGGGTCAGCATAACGGCGAGTTCCTCCTCGAGGACCCGGATCACTCAACGTTCCTCGTCCGCCTGCCGCGCATACTTGACTGACTCCCGGCGGTAGCGTGGGGATGCCGGGCCCAGCCCCAGCCGGCCCCAGCCGGCCTCAGCCGGGCCC
>JBKHDM010000077.1:0-12496 GCA_046541355.1 Spirochaetaceae bacterium | reverse complement strand
TGATCCCCCGCATTCAGGGCAGCAGCTCGTTGAGCCGCGGCAGTATCTCGCTCGCTTTGCCCCGGAGATAGATGTCGGTCATCGTCGGCGTGTAGGCGCTCTGCTCGGTGTTTATCTCGATAAGTGTCGCCCCGTTCTCCTTGGCCGTCCGGGGCAGGAGAGCCGCGGGGTAGACCTCCCCGGTGGTGCCGATGACGATCATCACGTCCGCCTCCCGGGAGAGCTGCTCCGCCTCTCGTGCCGCCTCCGGGGGGACTCCCTCGCCGAAAAAGGTGAAGTCCGGCTTGAGGAGCGCCTCGACCTCGGAGACGGGGATATCCGGCTCGATGAGCTGTTCTGTGACCGGATAGCGCCGGCCGGTCTGGGTACAGATGAGGTAGTTGCTGTTGCCGTGGTACTCGACTATCCGCCGGCTCCCGGCGCGCTCGTGGAGCCCGTCGATGTTCTGGGTGATGATCCCCTTGAGCAGCCCGATCTCCTCCCAGAAGGCGAGGGTCTTGTGGGCGGCGTTTGGTTCGGCGGCGAGAAAACCGGCGTAGAAGATCTCCCGTATCGCCCGCCAGGACTCCCGGGGATGGGCGTAGAAATAGTTGATATCAAGGACTTCCGGGTCCCACCGCTCCCAGACGCCCCCCTCCCCCCGAAAGGTGGGGACGCCACTTTCCACCGACACTCCGGCTCCGGTAAAGGCGACGAGGCTGTCCGCCTCGGAGATCCGTCTCGCAGCCTCCTCAAAGAGATCTCGTTTCATGGTCTATAACCTACTGCTCACCTGACCAGACGTGAAATCTCCTTGAATCGCGGCGTGCCGGTGACCCGGGTCAGCTCGAACAGGAGGGACTCGGAGGTGGTGATAATCGCCCCCTCATCCCTCATGCGCTCGAAAGCGGTCTGCCGGTCCTCGGGAAACCGGGAGGAGGTGGTGTCGACCGGCACGACCGGCTGGTACCCGGCGGCGAGGAGATCCATCGTCGTCTGGAGCATGCAGACGTGGGACTCTATACCGAGGAGAACGACGAAGCGCCGCCCTTCACCCTCGATCACCCTCATAAAGCCGGGCTCGTCACAGCAGCTGAACGCCTTTTTCTCGACGATCCTCGTCCCCCCAGCTTCCCGGAAGGCGTCGCCCACCTCGGCAACCGTCGCCCCGAGGCCCCGGGGGTACTGCTCGGTCATTACCAGAGGCAGGCCGAGGATCCCCGCCCCCCGTACAAACCTGCTGATCCGCTCGATGAGACGCTCCTTCTCGCTCATCACCGGGACGAGCTTTTCCTGAACGTCGATGACTACAACCGTGGTTCTCTCTTCGGGTATCCGCACCTTCCTCTCTCCTCTATTCGGCTCTCTCGCCTCGGCGGTGTTTTCATACACCTTTCTGCCCCGCTATTATAGCGCTCACAGCGGCCCGGGTTAAACCGAGTCTCAACTTCTGGAGGTGGCGGATGAACTTCTTTGAAAAGCTCGAGGCGGCGGCACGAGAGCGCCGATCCCTCTTATGCGTCGGTCTCGACCCGCGGGTGGACGCTCCGACGGGGGAGTCGGCCTTTGAGGCTATCGTCGCCGAGAATCGACGGATAATCAGCGCAACCTCCCGGTACGCCTGCTGCTACAAGCCGAACAGCGCCTTTTACGAGCAGCACGGGGACCACGGTATCCGCGCCCTCGCAGAGACGATCCGACTCGTTCCTCCGGAGATTCCGGTTCTTCTCGACTGCAAACGCGGCGACATCGGCTCCACCGCCGAGGCGTACGCCCGCTACGCCTTCTCCTTTCTCCAGGCCGACGCGGTAACCCTCGCCCCCTACATGGGCAGGGACGCGGTGGAGCCGTTTCTCGCCTACGACGGGAAGGGGGTGTTTATCCTCGCCCGCACCTCCAACCCCTCCGCCGGCACCTTTCAGGAGCGCAGGGTGGAGGGCCGCCCCCTCTACCGGGCAGTAGCCGCCGAGGCGCTCAGTTGGTCCGACCGGATCGGACTGGTGGTGGCGGGCAACAACCCGGCGGTCCTCGAGGAGATCCGCCGCGCCCACCGGGAGGCGTGGATTCTCGCCCCGGGCATCGGTGCGCAAGGCGGCGAGGCTGCTCCGGCGGTGGCCGCGGGCAGCCGCTCCGACGGCCTCGGGCTGCTCCTGGTGGCGGCCCGGGGGGTCGCCGCCGCCCCTGATCCTCAAGGCGCGGCAAAACAGCTCGCCGAGGCGAGCTGGAGCGGCAGCGCCCCGGCTGAGAAGGGGGTGTGGCCAGGCGCCTCGACCGGGAGGCAGCCTGCCGGAGCGCCAGGGACACCGCCGGTGGACGAGGTTCTCACCGGCATTATCGAGAGCGACTCCTTCAAACTGGGAACCTTCACCCTCAAGTCCGGTAAGAGCTCCCCCTTCTACATCGACCTCAGGAGGATTCCCTCCTTTCCCGCCCTCTTCTCGAAGGTAATCGACCGTTACGAGGAGCTCGCCTCCCCCCTCGCCTTTGACGCGATAGCCGCGATTCCCACAGCGGGGCTGCCGATCGGGGCGGCCCTCGCTTTGAGGATGGCAGTTCCCCTCCTCTATCCCCGGATACCGCCGAAGCCTCACGGTGCGGGTAATCCGATCGAGGGCGCCTGGGAGCCGGGGCAGCGGGTGCTCCTCCTCGACGACCTGGTGACCCGGGCGACGAGCAAACTCGAGGCGGCGGAGATCCTGCGGAACAACGGTCTCATCGTGGAGGATCTGGTGGTTCTCATTGAGCGGGGAAGGGCGAGAGAGGAGCTGTCCGGGGCGGGGCTTACCCTCTACAGCGCCTACCACGCCGCCTCCCTCATCGATACCGCGGA
Organism: Spirochaetaceae bacterium; assembly: GCA_046541355.1. Lineage (GTDB taxonomy): Bacteria > Spirochaetota > Spirochaetia > DSM-27196 > Alkalispirochaetaceae > CAYZHV01. Next base: position 9,687 of record JBKHDM010000077.1, on the reverse strand, counting down.
ACACCTCGGCCTGGTCGACCCGCAGCGGGGAGGGGAGTTGAAAGGGTACCTGGCGGAATGATCCTCCCTGAGATTCTCACAGAGCCGATCAGCATAGCTGGGGTCGACCTCCAGCTGAGCGTCTTTCAGCTCCTTGTGGAGCTCCTGCTGCCGGGAGTCGTTTTTATCCTCCTCTCGCTGTTGATCAGACGGGTGACCAGAAAGGTCTTGCGCAGGAGCCCGATTACCGAGGAGACCCAGGCGCGGATCCTCCGGGCGCTGCGCCTCGTCCTGCGCCTCATCCTGATCGTCTTTATCGGAAGCCTTGTCGCCCGCCTCCTGGGCACGAGAATGGTGAGATACTTCGCCACCATCCTGCGGGTCCTCAACCAGCCGTTCTACGAGTCCGGAGGCACCTCGATCTCCATTGTCACGATCATTCTGATCCTGCCGGTGGTCTACGTCTCCATCTGGTCCTCAAAGATCGTCAAGCAGGTTGCCGACCAGACCCTGAAGAACCGGGTCGGAATGGACCCCTCCCGACGCTTCTCCATCGTCAGTCTCCTGCGCTATCTCACCCTGGTTCTGGTACTCGTCATTGGTCTCTCCCTGGTGGGGATCAACATCTCCTCCCTCACGGTGATCTTCGGTGTCCTGGGAATCGGACTCGGTTTCGGTCTACAGGAGGCGGTAGGCAATTTTTTCGCCGGGCTGGTTATCATTCTTTCCCGGCCGGTCAAGGAGGGGGATCGAATCCTCGTTCAGGGAATCGAGGGGACCGTCGTCCAGATCAAGCTGCTTTCCAGCGTCATCAACACGATCACCAATGAGACGATCATTCTGCCGAACGCCCAGATCGCCTACGCCTCGGTTCACAACTACTCCTATGACAATCCCGAGATCATCATCCGCAACTACTGTCAGGTGAGTTACGCCTCGGACCTCGATCAGGTGGTGGAGGTCATGCAGGCCGCAGCGCTGGAGTGCCCCTTTCGCCTGCGGATTAAGGAGCCGGTCGCCTGGGTCTGGTCCTTTGACGAGTCGGGAGTGACGATGATGCTGTCAACCTGGATAAGCAACGCTGAACAGAAGAATCAAGCCTTCGCCTGGCTCAACCTCGAGATATGGCGAGCCTTCAAGCGTGCGGGGGTGGAGATACCGTTTCCACAGCGGGACGTTCACCTGAAGAGTCTCTCCTCCACGGATCTGCCGCCGCCGGGTTCCGGTGAGGAGCGTGGAGCACCCCGATAGCGCTCCAACTCTCTCGACGCCTCAGACGAGTTTGATTCTCGCTCCTGAGAGCAGCAGGTCAACCTTGTCCGGGTTACGGTCGAGGATCTTGCGGAGGGTCATCTCTTCGAAGAAGGAGATGATGTGGGCGGAAGCTTCCTTCCAGACGTCGTGGACCAGGCAGGTCTCGATCAGATCGCACGCATCGTCGCCGCCCTGCATCGTGCAGTTGGAACACGGGGTGATGTCGAGCCCCTCATCCACCGCTTCGAAGATGGAGCGGACGTTTATCTCCTCCGGGGGAAGCTTCAGCATAAAACCACCCCCCGGGCCCCGGACCGAATCGATGATCCCCGCCTTTTTGAGGCGAAAGAAGATCTGCTCGAGAAACTCCGGGGAGAGCTCCTCCTCCGCGGCTATCTTCTTGATCGGTTTCGGTCTGCCGTTCTCGCAGGCCGCGAGATTCGTCATTGCCCGCAGGGCGTAACGTCCCTTGGTTGTTACTCTCATCCTTCTCCTACCTCACTTACTGGTTGACCCGTTCGACATAGTCGCCGGACTCGGTGTTGACAAGTATTTTGTCCCCCTCTTTGATGAAGATGGGAACCTTGACCTGAACCCCGGTTTCCACCGTGACGGTTTTGGTCACCCCCGTCGCCGTGTCTCCCCGCACCGCCTCCGCTGCCTCGGTGACGGTGAGGACCATCTTGAGGGGGATGTTGATGTCGATCGGCTTGGACTCCCACATGAGGACCTCGTAGGTCTCCCCCTCGAGCATCCATTTGCCCCGCTCCTCGAGGCCCGCCTCGTCAACCTCGAACTGGTCGTAGGTGTCGGTATCCATAAAGTGATAGGTAGCACCGTCGGCGTACATGAACTGCCCCGCCCGGTGGAACACGTTTGCTTCCTCAACGGACTCGTTGGTCTTGATCGTCTCCCGGAGCACCTGCCCGGAGAGGAGGTTCTTGAGTTTGCAGCGGGTAAAGGCTGCTCCCTTGCCGGGATTTACAAACTCCCGTTCGGCGACGAGATACGGCTGGTCCTTGAACATGATGACCATACCTTTCTCGATCTGACCTGCTTTAACCATGTTAGTTCCTTATTAACTGATGTCGGCGATTTTTATTTACTCATTGTATCAGATATTGAGAAATAAATCACCCCATCGAGGGATGGTAGCCCTCCGAGAACCATTATTAGGCGATCTACGCCGAGGGCCACACCGGAACAACGGGGCAGTCGCCCACCGGGACCCTGGAGATACCGGGGATCGACGGGGTGGGGCTCGAGACTTTCCGCCTCCTTCCGGGCCGCCTCCCTGGCGAGGAACTCTGCGATACGCTCGGGGTCCCGCTCCTCACCGTAGCAGTTTGCAATCTCCTGCCCCCGAAAGTAGAGCTCCCACCGGTCCGCCCAGGGGGTGGCGGGGATCTGCCTCGCGAGGGTGGGGATCGCGGCCGGGTAGTGGGTGAGAAACAGGGGCGTCTCTGTGGGGAGTTCCGGTTCCACCTCGTTTAGAAATATCCGGTTAAAGAGGTCCTCCCAGCTCTCCTCTGCCGAGACCCGCATTTCCATGGTCGCCGCACTCCGGGCAATCGCCTCCCGGGTGAGGTTTGCCTCGAGATCCATGCCGGCGTACCGGGAGAACGCCTCGGCCATGGTCATCCGGGTAAAGGGCTCCGGCGTGCGCAGGGCGTCGGCCACCCCGGGGTCGAGATCCGCCGGTTCGACCCGCCCTGCCACGGACCGCAGGATATCCTCGGTAATCGCGATCGAGTCGGCGGCGTCGGCGTCGACGGTGTAGTACTCCAGCATGGTAAACTCGTGGCGATGGTAGGGGCCGGACTCCTCGACGTTCCGGAACGCCCGGGCGATCTCGAAGATGTTGCCGCTTCCCGCGGCGAGCAGCTGCTTGAGCCAGTACTCCGGGGATGGAAGCAGGTAGAGGTCCCGCTCAACGCCGCGACGGGGTCGCAGGCGGGTTCGAAAGAGCTCTATATGGCTTTCGGGTATCGGCGTTTCCGCCAGGCGCGGGGTCTCCACCTCGAGGTATCCGGCCTCCCGGAGGACGGCGCGGATCGCCTGGGTCACCCTGCTTCTCCGTTCTAGGTTTGCTAGATCCACAGCGCAAGATTATCATTGACTCAAGGATAGGTTCAAAGGAAGAGAGGTAGATCACCACGGATGTCCGACTACCATGACGAGGAAGAGTTCGAGAGTCTCGAAGAGTACCAGGAGCGGGAGAGCAGCGAGGACGAGGAGATCGACGGTGACTGGGGTGACTCCTACGATGACATGGAGAGTGGTGACTGGAGCGAACAGTTCGACCGGAGAACCATTGAGCTCGAGGAGGTTGAGGACGCCGAGGACTTCGGCGACGACGAGGTTGATGACTACGATCTCGAGCGGATCGAGCGCAACTACTTTGCCCAGGACGAGAAGCGGCGCAGACCGGAGGCGGCGGGCGGCAGAACGGGTGGGGGAGAGCCGGACAATCCGACGCTCACGCCCCTCGAGCGTGGAGACGATGCGCTTGTAGACCGGTTTGTCGAGGTTAAGGAGCAGCTGCGCAGCCTCCAGCGGGAGCTCCGGGATCTGAAGCCGAGGGTTATCGAGGCGATCGGCGAGGGGGAAGGATCCGGTGATGATCCCCTCGCCCGGGTAAAGCTCGCAAAGCGACCGAAGTGGAAGTACTCCGATGAGATCGCCCGGCTCGAGGAGATGATCAGAGAGAAGAAGCGGGCGGAGCGGGAAGCGGGGGTCGCGGTTGTCGCCGAGGAGACCTCCTACCTCGTGATCCGGCCGTAGACTGGCCAGAGCTCGAGGTAACCGTTACATTGCAGCTGTTATGAGCAACTCCTTTGATGAGCTCCTCGAGCGACGGGGAACGGGTAGTCTCAAGTGGGACACGGCCCGGGATGATGAGCTTCCCCTCTGGGTGGCGGATATGGACTTTGCCGTACCGCGTCCGGTAATCGAACGAGTTCTGAAGCGTCTCGAACACCCGATCATCGGCTACCCCGACGGGGTTGACTCGTACGTGGACTCCTTTGTCCGCTGGATGTCCAACCGCCACGGCTGGGAGCCCGCCCGGGAGAGCGTGATGTACGCCCCCGGGGTGATGCCTGCGGTCCACCGGGCGATCGACATGTTCAGCCGGGCCGGGGAGCCGGTGGTAGTGCAGTCTCCGGTCTATTTTCCCTTTTTTCACGCGATCGAATCCCACGGTCGGGTGGTGGCAACTGCCCCGCTCCGGGAGGTCGACCGCGGAAGGCGCCTCTACTACGAGATGGATTTTGACGCCCTCGAGGAGGCTTTCGGCCGGGGAGCCAAGCTGTTCCTGCTCTGCTCTCCCCACAACCCTGTGGGCCGGGTCTGGACGCAGGAGGAGCTGACAAAGGTAGCGCAGCTTGCCGAGGGCTTTGACGCCGTTGTTCTCGCCGACGAGATTCACTGTGATGTGATCTTTCCCGGCCACCGGTTTGTCCCCTTTTTGAGCCTCGGTGAGAAGGTTGGCCGCCGCGCCTGGGCCGTAACCGCGCCGTCGAAGACCTTTAACATCCCCGGCCTCCAGACCGGCTTCGCCATCGTGCCTCACTTTGCCGGCCGGGAGCGGGTAAAGCACTCTTTTGAGAAGATCGGCGCCACCATGCCCAACGTGCTCAGCATGGAGGCGACAATCGCGGCGTATGAGGAGGGCTCCCCCTGGCTCGACGAGCTCCTTGTCTATCTAAAAGAGAACTACGACACCCTCTGCTCGTTTGTGGACGAGAAGCTTGCGCCCCTTCGGGTTGTGGAGCAGGAGGGGACCTACATAACCTGGCTCGACTTCCGACAGATCATGTCGCGCTCGGGCCTCGACCCAAAGCGGTTCGCCGCGGCGATGCGCAGGGATGGCGCGGTCTGGCTCTCCCCCGGCCATATCTTTGGCCCCGGGGGGGAGGGCTTTATGCGGATCAACATCGCCACCCCTCGCAGCCGCCTCGTTGAGGCGTTGGAGCGGATCGAAACCTTTACCCGGGAGTGGCGATGAGCAGTATGGAGAGAGAACCTAGCGCTCCGACCCTTGTCTTAGGGGCGATGGACGGCGAGATTACCGCCTTTCTCGAGAGACTCGAGGATAGTGTCGCGGTGCCCTGGCGGGGATACCCGGTGTACACCGGCACCTACGACTCCTCGCCGGTCATCATCGCCCGCAGCGGCGTGGGCAAGAGCCTCTCGGCGATGATCGCCCAGAGGCTTATCGACGCCTACCGCCCGGGGGCGGTGATCTTTACCGGTCTTGCCGGCTCGATCCACCCTGACCTGGAGATCGGGGATGTGATAGTCGCCGAGGAGACCCTCCAGTACGATATGGACGCCAGGGCCCTCGGATTCCACCTCGGTGAGATCCCCTACACCCCCCACCGGATCGTCCCGTGCGACCCTCAGCTCGTGGAGCGCGCCGCCTCGACCACCCTCCCCGCCGGAAAGGTCCGCAGGGGACGGATCCTCACGGGGGACCGGTTTGTCAATCGCAGCGCGTACCAGGAGATGGGATTTCTGCGCTCCGAACTACAGGGGGACGCGGTCGAGATGGAGGGTGCCTCCGTCGCCCTGGTCGCCCTCATTAACGAGCTGCCCTGCGTGGTGGTGCGTACGATCTCCGACAAGGCCGACACAAACGCCCGAGTTGACTTTGAGCGCTTTCTCCCACGAGCTTCTGAGAACAGCGCCCTTGTGGTAACCCAAGTTCTTAGGAGGGATTAGTTGGATTACGAGCTGATTTCGGAGCGGGAGCTCCCGGAGTACAACGGTCGGGGCTGCTTTTATCGCCACAGAGAGACGGGCTGTGAGGTCTTTCATATACATAACGACGACCGGGAGAACCTGTTCGCCTTTACCTTCAAGACAGTTCCCGAGGACTCCACCGGTGTGGCCCACATCCTCGAGCATACCGTCCTGAACGGCTCCGAGGCGTTTCCGGTAAAGGACCCCTTTCTGATGCTCCTCAAAGGGAGCGTCTACACCTTTCTCAACGCGATCACCTTTCCTGACAAGACGATATACCCGGCGAGTTCGACGGTGGAGCAGGATCTGTTCAACATCATGGAGGTCTACGGCGACGCCGTCTTCTTTCCCCAGCTCAAGCGGGAGCTCTTCCGGCAGGAGGGGCACCGTCTCGAGTTTGATGAGGAGGGAAAACTCATCCTCACCGGTGTTGTATACAACGAGATGAAGGGTAACTACTCCAGCCATGACTCGATCGCCGGCGAGTGGTGCTACCGCTCCATCTTTCCGGACAACACCTACGGTGTCGATTCCGGGGGTGATCCGAAGGAGATCCCGAAGCTCACCTACGAGCAGTTCCTCGAGTTTCACAAACGGTTCTACCACCCGTCGAACGCGCGGGTCTTTCTTTACGGCGACATACCCACCGAACGCTACCTTACCTTTCTCCACGACCGCTTTCTCTCCCGGTTCAACCGGCGGGATGAGGACATCTATGTCTCCATGCAGCCACGGTGGGAGGCGCCCCGGGAGTTCGTCGCCTACTATCCCGCCGACGGCGCCGAGGCGGGAGAGGAGCGCAAGAGCTCGGTCACCCTCAACTGGCTTCTGTTTCCCGCGACCGACCCGTACACCTCCCTCGCCTTTGGTGTGCTTTCAGACATCCTGATCGGCACCAGCGGCTCGCCCCTGCAGAAGGCGCTGGTCGAGTCCGGCCTCGGGGAGGATCTGTCCGCCCCTACCGGCTATGAGACCGAGCTGCGCCAGGCGGTTTTTTCCGTCGGGCTGCGGGGGACGGATGAGGAGAATAAGAAGCAGATCGAAGAGCTCATCTACCGGACCCTCCGGGAGCTCGCGGAAGGGGGTATCGACCGGGAGCTCGTCGAGGCGTCCCTGCGGCGGGTGGAGTTTCGGAACCGCGAGATCCGCGGCGGCGGGCCCCAGGGACTTCGGGCGCTGCGCAAAGCGATGAGGGGGTGGCTCCACGGCTATCATCCCGCCAACTACCTCGACTTCGGCACAAACTTCGGTCGCCTCCGGGAGGAACTCGAGGGCAACCCGAGGCTCTTCGAGTCTCTCATAACCGAGCATCTCCTCGACAACCCGCACCGCAGCACCGTCGTGGTCAAGCCGGACCCCGAGCTCGCCGAGCGGGAGGCGGCGGAACTCACCGCCGAGTTGCGCCAGATGGCCGACGCCATGGGCGAGGAGGAGCGCACCCGCCTCGCCGAGGAGAACCGGGGGCTCAAGGAGTTGCAGCAGACTCCGGACCCGCCGGAGGACGTTGCCAGGATCCCCTTCCTCAAACTCTCGGACATCCCCCGGGAGGTGGTCAGAATTCCCGGCCGCTGGGAACGGCTCGCGGATGTGCCCCTCCACAGCCACGGGATATTTACCAACGGCATCGTCTACGTCGACTTCGCCTTCGATCTCCACGACCTGAAGGAGGAGGAGGAGATGCTCCTGCCCCTGCTCTCCCAGGCGCTCACGGAGACAGGGCTTCCGGGCACCTCCTACGACGCCCTCCTCCGGGAGATCAGTCTCAAGACCGGAAGCATCAGCGCCTCGGTTGCCGCCTCGGCGATCGTCGAGGATCCCGGGCGCGTACGCGCTATGTTCAACGTCAGGGTAAAGATGCTCGAGGAGCGCGTACCCGAGGCCCTTGCTCTGTTCAAGCGGATCCTCACGGAACCGGACTTCAGTGACCAGGAGCGCATCGAGGACCTGATCAACGAGATGCGCAACGACTACGTCTCCTCCGTCGTGCCCTCGGGCCACTCCTACGCGATGACCCGGGCGGCGAGACTGCTCTGTTCGGGGGCCGCGGTGGACGAGGCGCTCCACGGCATTGAGCAGCTGCGCTTTGCCGAAAAACTGAGCGGCGAGAAGGAGGGGGTCGGCTCGAGGCTCCTCGAGCTGCGCAGAAAGATCATCGAGGGCAATCGCCTCACGGTAAACCTCACCTGCGACGAAAGCGTCCGCTCCGAGGTTACAGGACGCCTTGCCACGCTCGTGTCCGAGCTCCCCCCGGGGGAGAGCTCCCGGGTGGAGCTGTCGACCATACCCTTCCGACAGCCCGCCACCGCCCCGGGCCGGGTCGAGGGGATAGCCGTCTCCTCGACGGTCAACTTTGTCGCGGCGGCCCTGCCGAGCTCTCCCCTCGGAACCAGGGAGCAGGCCGCGGAGGAGCTGCTCGCCCAGTATCTGCGCACCGGAGCGCTCTGGGAAAAGATTCGGATGGAAGGGGGAGCGTACGGCGCGTTCGCCTCAAACCACGCCTCCGACAGGACCTTCGTTTTCGGCTCCTACCGGGACCCCCAGATCACCCGGACCCTCGCGGTCTACCGCAGCGCCCTCGAGGAGGTCGCCGGGAAGCCCCCGGAGGCGCGGGAACTCGAGCTCGCCCTCATCGGACTGCTCGGCAAGGAGCTGAGGCCGATGGTGCCGCGACAGCAGGGGATGGCGAGTTTTCGTCGCGCCCTGCTCGGCGTCACCGACGAGCTGCGGCAGAAAATCCGGGATCAGGTGCGGGAGGTCGGTCCCGAGGAGGTTCGAGCCGCGGCCGGGCGGCTGCTCAAATCCTACGGGGAGGTGAGTGTCGCCGTCCTCGGGGGCGGGGCGGCTCTCGATGAGGCGAGCGGCGAGGAGCCGGAGCTCAAGCGCAACCGCCTGGAGCTCCACCTGTGAGCGCAGGCGTCCCGGACTCGACGGCGGCAGGCGCCCGGCCGACGGCCCTGGTGACCGGAGCCTCCAGCGGTATCGGCCTCGAACTCTCCCGGCTCCTCGCCCGGGAGGGTTATGACCTGGTTGTAACCGCCCGGCGCCTCGACCGTCTCGAGGAGCTCGCCGAAGGATTGCGGGAGAGCCACGGATGCCAGGTTCTACCGATCGAGTCGGACCTCGGCAGCCCCGGGGCGGCGGCACTCCTCTACGAGGAGGTGCGCAAGCGCGGGGTACTCCCGACGGTTCTCGTCAATAACGCCGGATTCGGCGATTTGGGCCCCTTCGAAGAGATGGACCCGGAGCGCCTTGCGGGGATGGTCCAGCTCAACTGCACCGCCCTCGCCATGCTCTGTCGCCTCTTTCTCCCTGAGATCATCGCCCACGGGGGCGGGAGGATTCTCAACGTCTCCTCGGTGGCAGCCTTTCAGCCGGGACCCTTTATGGCGGTCTACTACGGGACAAAAGCGTTCGTGCAGAGCTTTTCCGAGGCCCTCGCGGAGGAGCTCCGCGGTCGGGGTGTGACGGTAACCGCTTTGTGTCCCGGGCCGACGCGGTCGGAGTTCCAGCAGGAGGCCCGGATGGATACCTCAGCCTACTTTGCCCGAGGTCGGCTCCCCACCGCCCTCGAGGTCGCTCTGGTCGGTTACAAGGCGATGGTCCGGGGTCGCCGGGTGGCGGTCCACCCGTTCAAGTACCGGCTGCTGCTGTTTGTCTCGCGGTTTCTCCCCCGGACAGTGATAATTAGGGCGGTCCGGAGGCTCCAGG
>JBKHDM010000076.1:0-12502 GCA_046541355.1 Spirochaetaceae bacterium | reverse complement strand
GATAGCCCGGGAGCATCCGACTCCCTTTCATATATACGATGAGGCGGCTATCCGGGATAACGCGTCCCGGCTCAACGCTGCTTTCAGCTGGGTTACCTACGCCGACGGCTCCCCGGGAGGGTTCAAGAACTACTTTGCCGTCAAGGCGCTTCCCAACCCGCACATTATGACCATCCTCCGGGAGGAGGGGATGGGGATGGACTGTTCGAGCTTTACCGAACTCCTCCTCGCCGAGAAGCTCGGTATTCGGGGTGAGGAGGTGATGTTTACCTCCAACGACACCCCCCTCGAGGATTACCGGAAAGCTCTCGACCTCGGGGGTATCGTCAATATCGACGACGTCAGCCACATCCCTTTCCTGCAGCGGCATGCGCAGATACCTGAGTTCGTCTGTATGCGCTACAATCCCGGCCCTCTCAAGGGGGGAAACGTGATCATCGGAAAGCCCGAGGAGGCGAAGTACGGTTTTACCCGGGAGCAGCTCCTCGAGGGGTACCGGAAGCTTCGGGATGCCGGCGCGCGCCGCTTCGGGCTGCACACGATGGTCGCCTCAAACGAGCTCGACCCGGACTACTTTGTGGAGACCGCGCAGCTGCTCTTTGATCTGGTACGGGAGATCGATGAGAAACTCGGCATCAGGATCGAGTTCGTCAATCTCGGTGGGGGCATCGGCATACCGTACCGGCCGGAGCAGCAGGCGGTGGATTACCAGCGGGTTTCAACGGGTATCCGGGAGGCGTACGAGCGAACCATCGTCTCCGCCGGCCTCGGCCCGGTGCGGATCGTGATGGAAAACGGCCGGGTGATTACCGGTCCCTACGGCTACCTCGTCACCCGGGTGATCCATCTCAAGGAGACCTACAAAAACTACGTCGGCCTCGACGGCAACATGGCAAACCTCATGCGACCGGGGATGTACGGCGCCTACCATCACATCACCGTTCTCGGCAAGGAGGACTCACCGGCCACAAAGGTCTACGATGTCACCGGCAGTCTCTGCGAGAACAACGACAAGTTTGCCGTCGACCGTGAGCTTCCTGAGGTCGAGGTGGGGGACCTGGTGGCGATCCACGATACCGGCGCCCACGGCCACTCGATGGGCTTCAACTACAACGGAAAGCTCCGGAGCGCGGAGCTTCTCATGCATCCCGACGGCTCGGTCTCTCAGATACGGCGGAAGGAAACCCCGGAAGACCTCTTTGCCACAATCGTCTGGTAGGGGTTCGCGGTCGGCGCGGTCCGGGATGGTCTGCCGCGGCGGGCGTGGCCGGGGGCGGTAGGGGTTCGCATTCGGCGCGGTCCGGGATGAGCTGCCGCGGCGGGCGTGGCCCGGGGCGGTGGAGCGTCTCCCGGTGAGCGGGGTGGGCTGTGCCGCCGGCGGCGGTTACATCGCCTGGCGGCTGAGGAACTCGCGTCGGGCTATCGCCGTGGTAAAGGCGTCGTGCATCTTCTGTTCCACCTCCTCCCTCTTGACGCAGCCGAGCAGCTGATTGCGGAAGTTGTCGTCTCTGACGAGGCCTATGAGGGAGGAGAGGATCCTGAGGTAGTCAACGTGTTTTTCGGGATGGTTTGCGACAATAAACAGAAGGTGCACCGGCTGCCCGTCGATCGCTCCGTAGTCGATCCCGCGGTGGGAGACGCCGAGGCCGATGGTACAACTCTCGACACACGCCATCCGCCCGTGGGCAACCGCGATCCCGTGGCCAAAGCCGGTACTCTGCTCGAGCTCCCGCTCGATTACCTTGTTGGTAAACTCGTGGACATCGAGACCGGGTATCTGCTTGAACGCCGTGCTCCGATGTATGATCTCAGCAATCGCCTCAAACTTATCGGTGCTTGCGACATCCCATACAACGCTGCCTCTCTCGAAGAACGCGACGCCGCTCGTCGAATGCATACTGCCACTATAGATAGCCACTTCACCCTTTAGTGTCAACAGCTTTGTAATCCACTCCTCATGGTCCGCTAACAGACAACTATTATTTTTCTATGTCGTTCGGTCCGGAGGAAAGAGGTGCTTGCCATTAGTGACCGCGGTTTGCTGACGATACCACTGAGGCTTGTCTTTACCGACGAGGGGATTACGCAGTTCATGCGAAAGCGGCGGCCTCTCACCCGCTTTACGACCTCAGATAATCGGGAGGAGTACGGACTCAGCCTTACCAACTTTACCCCCGCCACGGTGCAGAAGTTGCTTCGCCTCGGCTTTGTCCGCTCTATCGACGTCACCCTCGATGAGATTGTCCGGTTCCGCAAGGAGCTCATCGACATCAGCAAGCTGATCACCTACAGCATGCTCTACATGCAGTACGAGCACGAGGTCTACCAGGAGCTGTTGCGAAGCTCCCTGGTAACCCAATGGAACCGGAAAAACGCGAAACATTCTATCGACCACGGCAGCCGGATTGACCGCCGCCGCCTTGTTCCCTGGCTCGAGAAGCGGGAGCCGGAGCTGCGGGAGCTCCAGGAGCGGGTGATGGGGCGGGTTGACGCCGCCCTCTCGACCAAGTCGGCCCTCGACGCCTCGGAGCGGCAGATCTACCGGTGGACGGCGGAGTCCTTTCTCGAGTCCATCGATCCGCTTTTCTGGTTCATGCTCATCGCCCACAAGGGGAGCGAGGAGTCGACACAGCTTCTCGAACGCGCTTCAATCCGGCTTCTGCGCTACCTCGAAACGGTCTCCATCTCCGAGTATCTCGGGCTGTTAATCCTGGAGCTGCTTACCCACCTGCGGCACGCCGCGCCGCTCACCCAGGAGACGGATCGGCAGGGGCAGCCTGTCTCGGTTCTCTGGAAGTTGCGTAAGCGCAGCGATCGAAAAGGGGATCGAGGACGGCTTCACGTCGTGGTGAGTGGATCGGAGGCGAGGTTCGAGGAGGTACAGGGAGAGTTCAAGGATCGGGGTAGTCTCTCCGGGGAGCGCTCCCTCCACGACTTCTACCGTAACGCCGCCCTCACCGGCGGAGAGGGGCAGACCGGTCTCGGCCTCTACTATCTCTCCTTTCTGAACGACGTCTGCCGTAAGGAGGGGGTGGGCTTTGAGTCCTTCGTCAACCAGCCTGCAAGCGGTCAGGCGCTACTTAATCTCGTTCTCCACTTCGGTGAGTAGAAGCTCGACCTGGTAGTCGCTCAGCGGCTCTGCTGCCTTCCACACTTTGTATGCCCGGTACGCCTCGAGGATCTGCTCCTCCGGCTCCCGATACTCGGTGCAGGCGTACCACGCCCCGATGAGAAAGAACCACTCCGAAAGCTCCTGGAACATCTCCTTGTTGAACCAGCGGATCTCATCATGGTAGTTGACCTGGAGAAACCGGGTCGCGGTCTCATCGTCGAAGAGGTAACTCACCGCCTCCGGGAGCCTTCCCTTCGCCGGATACTCCTGCCAATTGAAGTGAACGAGCAGCAGCTCAACCAGGGGGAACCAGACAGCCGGGAGCTCCTGATCCTGGGAGATCTGTTTGAGCACTTCGCCGCACCGGTCGATGAGCAGCCAGCTCTTGACCTGGTCCATGCCCTCGTATCCCTGTTCCATCGGACGCTCGACCTTATCTCTCTCCCGTTTGAGCAGATCGTTGATCGGAAGCAGAAAGAGTATCGCCGCGAGGATCGAGATGTCGCCGATCCCTGAGCGGTCGGTGAGGTGGTTTGCGATCAGGGTTATCGCCTCTTCGAGCTCCCTGTTCTCCTCGGCGTTGAGCCGGTCGCTGGTAACGGCCTTTCGCTTCGAGGAACTGCCCCTTGCGGTTCCCGGGTCGGCTCCGGGGGCGGTTGCCTCCGGCTCGTCGCTCTCACCCTCGTAGAGGGTGGCGAGCTGGCGCAGCCGGGCGAGGCCGTTTGTGAGGCTGACGAAGGAGTGCGAGGCGAGGTCGACATCGGTTGCCCGACCGGTAAACTCCCGGGCGATGGCGAGGAAGCTGCGGTACTCGTCGGCGAGGAGGCGAAAGTCCATCGGCTCGCCGCGACGGAGAAACTCGTGAACTATGGTTCGTGCGGTGCCGCTGTTCAGGGGTCGGGCAAAGGCGTCGTGGAGCGGCTTGAGGCTTACCTCGGTGAGTGCCCGGTGAATATCGGGAGTGCCCCGTCCGCCGAGGGTGTCGGCGAGCTGGGCGTAGTGGGCGTAGTCGTTGTCCGTCGCCTCGTAGATATCGAGGAAGATCTGGGTTTGGTAGCCCCCGAGGTGGATAAACATGCCCCGCTCGTGGAGCTCACCGGAGTTTCGGATGTACCAGAGCCCGCTGCGGTGCTCCCGCATGATGCAGTAGCTGTGGTAGTCCCGGCTCAGGCCGAGGGCGTGGGCAAGGGTTGTCTCTCTGCGGGTCTTGACCCCCTGTTCCTTGATGATGTAGCTCGAGGAGCTTTTGATCCAACCCCAACTCTCCTCCCAGAAGTTGTTGTAGAGAACCAGGGCGCGCTCATCTCCGGCGGCATTGGTGTAGGCAAAGACGTTCTCGTTTATCCCGCCGGAGTCGGTAAAAAAGTCGTAGAGACGAAACGCTTCGGCGTTTGCAAAGAGATACCGTTTGTGGAGAAGGGGAAAGATCTCCCGGTTGTGCCGCTGCTCGAGGGCGGCGTCAGGTACCTCCTGCCTGTAGGCACGGGTAAACTCCATGCCGTACTTCTCTTCGAATCCTTCGATCTGTCCATGGCCGAACATCGGGAGTCCGGGCATGGTGATCATCAGGGTACAGACCCCGAAATACTTGTCCTCCTTGCCGAACTGAGCGACGGCGGTCTCCTCATCGGGGTTGTTCATGAAGTTGACGAATCGCTTGAGAATCTCCGGGTCGAACTCCAGGGTGTTCTTGATCGTCTGCCGGTACTTCCCGTTCTCCTCGTTCTTCAGCATGTTCATAAAGGCGCTGTTGTAGACCCGGTGCATCCCGAGGGTCCTGACGAAGTACCCCTCCATCATCCAGAACGCCTCGGCGAGGAGCAGGGTGTCCGGGATCTCCTGCGCTACCCTGTCGACGACCTCCCGCCAGAACTCCTTGGGTATCCGGCTGTCGAACTCCTCCTGGGTTATGGCGAAGTCCGACCGGGAGGGTATGGCGCCCCCCGCCCCGGGCTGCGGGTACCAGAGCCGCTGGATGTGCTTTTTGGCCAGGGTCATGGCAGCGTCGAAGCGGATGACCGGAAAGTTCCGGGCTACGTGGAGTATCGTCTGTATCACCGCCTCCCGGACCTCGGGATTAAGAAAGTCGAGTTGGGCGGTGTCGTTCCAGGGCATGCTTGTTCCGTCGTTGCCGTGGTAGATAAACCGCTCCCGGCGGCCGTTGTGATCCACCCGCTTAAACACCACCGCCGCGTCGCTACGGTCGTAGTAGTGATCCTCGAGATAGACCCCGATATCCTCCCGACTCGAGAGGTTCTCCCCGTTAAAGGAGTAGGTCGGGTAGGGGCAGTGGTCCGCCTGGACAAACCAGTCGGGGTGCTCGTGTATCCAGCGGGAGTCGATACCGGTGTGGTTCGGCACCATGTCGCTTGCGAGGCGGATACCCCGCTGCATGCAGCGGCGACGGAGGTTTTCGAGGGCGTGGTCGCCGCCGAGCTCTTGGGCTATCTGGTAGTCGTAGAGCGCGTAGGCGCTCGCGGCGGCCTCGGGGTTACCGGCGATCTGCTTGATTCGCCTCGAAGCGGCGGAGCGCTCCCAGAGGCCGATGAGCCAGAGGGCGGTGAATCCGCGGGCGGCAATCTGGTCGAGGGTCTCGTCGGGAATCTCGTCGAGGCGGCGGATCGGCCGCTTGTACTGCTCCGAGAGCTGGGAGAGCCAGACGAGGGTGCTCTTTGCGAGGAGCACCACCTTCGGCATCCACTCCCGGTCCGGGGAAAACCGCTCGGATTCCAGATCCGTGCCGGAACCTGCCCCGGCGCCGAAGCGCAACACCTCCGTGGGCCCCGCCCCTCCGGGCCCGCCGCGTCTGGTGCGCTCCTCCCGGATCAGGTCGATTCCCCGCAGCAGCCGGGAAAAGAACGCTCCGAGGAGGGAGCCCCACTTCTTTCGGATAAAGTCGAGCTGCGCCTGGAGGGAGTCGGGATGCTCGATTGCCGGCTCCCGCAGGAGGGCGACAAGCGCTTGATCCTCCGGACCAAAGCCGGGCTGCTCGGCAAAGTACTCCTCCACCGCCAGGGCGATCTCCCCGTACCTGGTGCTCCGGCGCAGGGCGGTATCGCTGAACAGGTCGGCGTAGGCAGCGTAGGCGGGGTTGAGGTTTGCAAGCCAGAGCATAAGGAGCTCCTCGAGGGCGACCTCCCGTCCGGAGAGAGCGTCGGTCTGGGAGTTCAGCTGCTCGGCGACGGTGCGCTCCCCCCGGTAGACCTCGGTGGTGGGAAACTGGGAGCTGAACTCCTCGAGAGCCTTAGTGACCTCCCCCTCGGAGAACCGGTCTTCGAGGCGACTCATCAGCCCTTCAAAGACCTCGTCCCCATACTGGTCCCGGTACAGACCGATGAGGTAGTGGAAAACCTCGTCAATAAGCCCCATGGCGTAGAGGTCGCCGGCGCTTGCGTAGGCGCCGGACACCCCTCCCTCCTGGCGCTTCCGATTTATCTTGTGGGCAAACCGCTGCGCCCCGTGGGTATTCGAAAAGACAACGTAGCCCCGGGAGGAGAACAGCTCCTCCTGGAAGTCGTAGCGCTCCCGGGCCGCCCGGGATACGTGGAACTCCCGTTTCTCTCCCCGAAGACCGGTCTCCCGGGGCTGCCGATAGGTAGAGAGTTCCTGCAGTTCTTTGGTGAGGTCGTTCATCGCGATAAGGTCTTCGATGTCAATCGGCATACGCCAGCTCCAGTTTATATCGTTATACGTCCCCGGCACGTTAACCCGCTCCCGTCGCGGGTCAGGGTCGAGGAGCTCGGGGGCGAGGGCAAAGAAGTCCTGAATCTGATAAACACAGATTCGGGGAGAACCCTCCTGGAACGCCCTGAAAAGCGCCCGGGCACACTCAGGGGTAAACTCCTCGGTCGGGCTCCCCTCGAGGTGGAGGGCGTTCCAGAACGCTGCTCCCCCCTCTTCCTTCTCCCACCACTCCCGCATCGTCGAGGTATCGTGGACCGAGGGGGCACAGACACTACTTTCAGTATAATCACGGGGATGGATGAACGGCTGCCCCGGCTCCCCCCATCGCCGCGACCAGCGCGGTATGGTCAGCCCGAGAATATCGAGTTTCTCGAGGGTCCGGGGCACACTCGCTGGAACCACGCCGAGATCCTCGGCGCAGGGGAGCATCTCGACCTCTTCCCGCATCATTGAGAGGAGCTCAAGCCCCTGCTCCTCCCAGATCTCCTCGGACCGAGCCTGTTTTTCCGCCACCAGAGCCTCAAAGGCGTGCCGCTCCTCAGGGGTGAGGCTCTCGAATCGGTTGCACTCCCGATAGTTCCAGGTTGCGGCGTAGCTGTGCTCCACGGTCCTGATGAGGGCGCGATTCCGGTACTCCGCCAGAAGGGTCTCCGTCTGCTCCTGTCTCAGGGCGTGCTGAAAGGCGAGCTCCGTAAGCGCCCGCTCCCCGGTGACCCTCGCAGAGAAGGTAAAGAGCTCCTCCCCGTCGATAGGGGTAAAAAGCTCGTCCATCAGCTCCTCGCTCTTCTCACCGAGGATCTCATGCACCCTGAATCGCTCCAGATGCGGCTCCTCGAGCCAGCGGATTCGCCCCTTGTCAAAGCCGATCCCCGAGAGCTCCTCCTCCCTCATAAACGCTCCCGGGTAGAAGTAGCCGGGCAGACCGCTGAAGTGGACCTCGGGAATCGCCCAGATCCGGAAGAAGCCGAGGACGTGATCGATACGAAAAACGTGGTAGAACTTCTCAGCCTGTCTGAGTCGCTCCCGCCACCATCGGTATGTGCGTCGCCGCATCTCCTCCCAGTTGTAGATAGGGAAGTCCCAGTTCTGCCCGAGGTGGCTGAACATGTCCGGGGGCGCTCCCGCGCGCAGCTGTTGAACAAAGATATCCCGGTTGGCCCAGATGTCGACGCTGTCCTCGTTCATCAGGATCGGGAGGTCACCCTTGATTGCGATACCGAGTTTGTCCGCCTCGGCGGCAACAACCTCCATCTGCTCCTCGAGCCGGTACTGCAGCCACGCCCAGAACCGGGTGCTCCGCCGGTTCTCGCGCTGATTCCAGTAGGCGTCGATCGCCTCCTCGTCGGGGTCCCGCAGGAGCTCCCAGCTCCTCCAGCTCCGGTTCTCCTGTGCCTGTTTGATCGTCCGGTAGACCGCGTAGGGGCGAACCCACGGATTCGCCTCAGCCCAACGCTCCACCTCCCCGAGTTCCGCGGACTGCGGCGCAGCGGTATCGAAGAGCAGGGTGAGGAGCTTGAGTTTCTCCTCGTAGAGTTCGTTGTACTCGAGGTGGCTTCGTTTCTTTCGGTCCTCCCCGGGGCTCTCATGCTTCCGCCGGAGCTGGTTGATCACCGCGGCTATCTCTTTTTGGACACCCTCGGGGGCGGCGGTGTACTCGGGAAGCTCCTGGATACGGAGGTAGATCGGGTGCAGGGCGAAGGCGCTCAAAGCGCTGTACGGGGAACTCTGACCGCCGGTGTCGTTTATCGGGAGTATCTGGATCAGCTCGAGGCCGCACTGCCTCGCCCAGCGGGCGAGCTCGATGAGGTCTGGAATCTCCCCCACCCCGTAGGAGTGCCTGGTTCGCAGCGCCGAGAGGGGTACGAGTACGCCGGTCAGACGGCGGCGGGTGTAGGGAAACTCCATGGTTACTCCTTTACTCTATAAAAAGACTCCACTACTCCGGCCGTTACAAGCTGCCAGAGGTGATAGAAGATGAGCGGAAGCATCGCGCCGGTCAGCTGTCCCGGATTCGAGGCAAAGTAGAGTGTCAGCATCGGGGCGCCGAAGGCGAGGGTCTTCTGGCTGCCGGTAAAGAGAAAGGCGACCCGGTCCCGCTTCTCTCTCATCAGGACTCCGGCGGTAACCGCGGCGGCGGCGAGGACCGCCAGATGTACGAGAGCGAGGTAGCCAAAGACCGGCAGAAATCTCGTCGCCGTTGTAAGCAGTCCGCGATCCGCAGAGGCTGATGAGAGTGTGAGAAAGACGATGAGGAGAATGAGAACACTGTTGAAGGTGCGCACCCATTGTGCCCCGGGGGCATCCTGGGGCTTCTCTGTCCCCCGCTTCTTACTGGTTACGCCCCGGCGCAGCAGCAAGATGCGCACCGCCTGACCGAGGGCCGCGGGTGCGAGCATCAGAGAGGCGAGATCGAAAAAGATCGAGAGGGTCGCCTCCCGGCCGAGAAACCGGGTGCCCGCCTCAACGGCGCCGGCGCCGGCGCCTGCCTCCGGGGAGAGACCGATGAGAAGCGAGAGGAGCAGCGGCGAGATCAGGATGCCCGCTGCGTTGGAGAGGGCGGAGTTGAGCATGCTCAAGGAGACGTTGCCCCCGGCGACCTGGGTAAAAGCGATGCAGCTCGAGATTGTTGTGGGAAGGACGGCCACCCCGACGAGGCCGACCCAGACTGTGGGGCCGGTGAGTCTGCCTCCAATCAGCGCCGCCGGGAGGAGGATGATCAGGGGAGTAATGCCGAAAATGAAGAGCTGCAGCCCCAGGTGGTGGTGGACCACCCCTATGTCCGCGAGAATTCTGCGACTGTCGAGGCTGTAGCCGGTGGCAAGAAAGATGAGAAAGACCGAGGCGTTACGCACCGCTTCACCCCAGCCCGCCTGGTCGAGATTGCCCCCAACGGACAACGCCACAACTACCACCATAAGGAGGCCGATCAGGAACCAGTGTCGAAGTATAGGCATAGTGAAGACTACTGTATCTCGTTCAGAAGGTCTCGGATCCTGGCGGCCTCTTCGTAGTTTTCCTCTTCTACCGCTCGCTCGAGCTGCTTTCTCAGCCGACTCTTCTCGTCATCTTCCTGGGGGAGTTCGATCTCACCCTCGATCTCGCCTTCCCCGGCGCCCTCGCTCTCTTCCTGCTCCCCGACCTGGAGCTGGATCTCGTCATCTGAAACGAGGCTGACCGCCACTCCCGCCTCATCCACAATCGCCTCGGCTATGTAGACCGGACACTTGAGGCGGGAGGCGATACCGAGGGCGTCGGAGGGTCTCGCATCGACGGTGAGCTTCTTGATCCCCTGCTTAAGGATGATTCTGGCGTAAAAGGTGCGATCCTGCAGATCGGTAATCTCGATGCGTTCCACGGTGATGCCGGTTTTTTCCATGACCGAAATAAAAAGATCGTGGGTCATCGGGCGAGGTACCGGGACACTGGCGAGCCCGAACAGAATAGACTGCGCCTCGAGCTGGCCGATAAAAATAGGCACGGCCTGTTCGCTCCCAAGCGGCTTTACGAGAACTGCATTGCCTTTATCGGTCCTGGCGACCGTCCAGATTTCTGCTTCAACTAACATAATATTCTTCATCGCCGCTACTAAATATATGTAGCTCCAGGGCAGTTTTCAACGTAACTACATCGCCTTCGCCGGAGCAAGGAGAGACAGCTCACCGACACCGGGCCGAAAAGCCCCGGAGGCACCGGGAGCTCCCCCTCGGGTTGCCTGGGCCGGATCATTGACCGGCCCGATGCGCGACTATAGGATAACCTACCATGGAACGGACAGTGCTGATAACCGGCAGGCAATCAACCCTCAGGGACGATCTCCTCCAGGAGGCCCTTGCTCGCTCCTTCAAGGTCTTTGCAACCTACGACCCGAGCCTCGGAGAGCCGGAGATCCCCGACGGATTCGGAGATGATCTGACCTACGTCGAGTGGAACCGGCGCTCCCCGATCTCCGCCCGGTCGGTTCTCCTCGCCCTGGAAAACGGCGCCGAGGCGGTGGAGGAGATCTTTGTCGTCTTTCAGCCGGAGACAACAGCTGTTCCGTTTAACGAGGCCCAGGCGTCCCAGATCGAGGAGGTGGTGGATGGCTCGATCAAGGGGTATCTGTTTCTGCTCCGGGAGATTCTCGCCCACGGTATACGCCGCGCGGGGGTGCGGGTCAATCTGGTCGTCGAGAACTCCACCGGAGAGCTGACCCCGCCCCTCGAAGCGGCGACAACCGGCGCCTTTCTCGCCGGCGCCCGGGCGCTGATGGCGCTCTACCAGCAGGAGTCGATCAGATTCCGCGGGTTTCAGTCCTCAGGCAAGGAAGGACGAGAGTACGCGCGGTTTGTGCTCGATACGATCCGGGACAAGGGTGAAAAGAGCTTTGGCCGCTGGAGCAAGTTCGGCGGTCGGGGAAACTTGTTCCCCTTTCGCAAGTAGTATAGGCTGCCGCCCGTGGGTATAAAACTCTCCATCCGCGCACTCCTCGGCATCCTTCTCGGCACGCTTCTGGGACTCTACCTTCCGGACCGGGCGGGCGATACCGGAGCTCTCTTCGGAGAGCTCAGCGATCTGGTCATCAGTATCGGGCGCTTCTTTCTTTTTCCCCTGGTCTTTTTTTCGGCAATCACCGCGGTCGATGAGTTGCGGGAGGAGTCGAAGCTCCTCTCCACGCTCCTGTGGACCCTCGCTCTGGTGCTCGTGACCACCCTCGGCTCGGTGGTGATCGCTCTGGCGATGATCCTCATCTTTGCCCCCGAGCGGATACCGCCGATCCTCCAGGAGGGGGAGCCGCTCATTACAGGAACCCTCGGAGAGATCCTCTCGACGGTTTTTCCGAGAAACCTCTTTTCCCTCTTTGCCGCCGACGGCGACGCCCTCCTGCCGGTTCTGGTCCTCGCCTTTCTCCTCGGAGCGGTCCTCCGGCACGACCGCCATGTAACCGACCCTGTCGCCGCCGTGGTGGACTCCGCCTCCCGGATCTTCTACCGCCTCTCGGGTGTTGTCACCGAGTTTATCGGCATCGGCCTCATCGCGATCGCCGCCCACTTCATTCTGACCCTTCGGCGAACCTCGGAACTTGTCATTTACCGGCAGCTCATCCTCGTTGTCGGGGTGGCGGTGCTCCTGATAGCCGTGATCTTCTATCCCCTCGCCCTCTATCTCCTCCAGAAACGACGCTCCCCGGCGGGCTGGCTCGCCTCGATGGTCGCCCCCGCCCTCCAGGCGGCGGTCTCAGGGGATCTCTACTTCGCCTACCCCACCCTGGTGCGCGCCGTCTCCCGGCAGCGGAACGTCGGGCGCCGGCGGGGAGCGACGGTCCTTCCGGTGGCTACTATTTTTGGCCGTGCCGGAAGCGCCGCGGTCACCGCGGCGACCTTTGTGGTGGTGATTCGCAGCTACACCGCCCTGGAGATCGGGGTGGCTCAGATACTCTGGATACTCCTGTTCGCGGTTCTTTTCAGCCTGATGCTCTCCCGCTTTCCCGCAGCGGGAGTCCCGGTGCTCCTCGGAACGATGGCGGCCCGCTACGGTCAGGGGATGGAGGAGGCGTATCTGATCGTTTTGCCGGTGATTCCGGTGCTCCTGCGCCTCGGGGCGTTCCTCGACACCCTGACAGCGGGGTTTATTGTCGAGATCCTCGGCGCCTCGGAGCAAAAGAAGCAGAGTAAGCGTCGGTAGCAGAGAGGGCCGGGGGGCCGGCCCCGCGCCGCGAGCGCGCCCCCG
>JBKHDM010000075.1:0-12902 GCA_046541355.1 Spirochaetaceae bacterium | reverse complement strand
CCCCGCGAGCACGCCCGCTCGGGGCACGGCCCCGCGCCCAGGCCCCGGCCCCGCGCCCCAGGGCCGGCCTCAGCTACCCGACCCCTCCCCCTTGAGGGCTACTCCCCCGGCCGGTAGCGAACCCCAAAGAGAAAGGAAACGAGGGTCTCGTCGAGAAAGGGGGTCTCCTCCCCGTCCCAGAGGTTGTACAGCGGCCAGAGAGCGCGGACATGCAGGGTAAGGCTGAGGCGTTCGGTAAACAGATAGTCGGTGTAGACAAAGGTCTCGGGGTAGAGGAAGCGGAGGCTCGAGAGGTAGTAGCTGCGTACACCGTCGGGCTCGGAACCGTCTATGCCGGCGTAGGGTATGCGAAAGACGAGGGTCGGCGACAGACCGCCACCGAAGCGGAACTCCGGGGTAGCCTCCGGCGCCCAGTCGTAGGAAAAGGGGAGGGAGAGCATAAAACCGAGGGTCGCGGCGAGGCTCTCCCCGGCGGCCGCACCGGTCTCGATCTGGGTCGGAACGACCGGGCCTTCCGGCGTCTGGAGATACTCCTGGGTCCAGAGGTGGATGAGCACGCCGGCGTGCCACGGGCCGGTGAGGGTAAAGCGGGCGCCCCCGCCGATGGTCAGACGAAGGGGGCTGACGTCGCTACCCTGGACCGGATTACCTTCGCTGTCCTCGGTGTAGCTGTTTACGATGAGCGTCTGGCCGACCTGGGCGATAAAGGATTCGATGCCGAAGCTCTGGGCTGCGGCAATCCCGGGACCCGCGAGGAGCAGCGCTGCTGTTATGCCGGCGAGCTTTGAAAGCCGCCGGAGAGGATGAGCACCCTTCATGCCGTCAGTAAGCATATCACACCCCGCGGCGATATTCGTCACACCCCTCACCCGGGGTCGCTGCATCCCCGGGGCCGCGAGGTCAGTACGCCTTGGCGAAGATCGCCATCTGGGTGGCGGGGTTACCGGTGATGAGACACTTCTTGCCCTGAGCC
Source organism: Spirochaetaceae bacterium (assembly GCA_046541355.1). Taxonomy (GTDB): domain Bacteria; phylum Spirochaetota; class Spirochaetia; order DSM-27196; family Alkalispirochaetaceae; genus CAYZHV01. Next base: position 11,929 of record JBKHDM010000075.1, on the reverse strand, counting down.
TCGGTCTCACCGCCGAAGGGGAGGACCCGGATCGTCGCCTTGGTCTCCTCCTTCACCTTTGCCTCGCTCTCACTGCTGCCGTCCCAGGGAACCATGGCAAACCCGCCGTCCTCCTCGTTGAAGAACCTGCACAAATCCTCATAGCTCTCCGGGCGCACGGTGTTCTCCTCCCGGAAGCTCCGGGCCCGAGCAAAAAGGGAACCCTGGATCTCCTCGAGAATCGCCTCCACCGTGGCGGGGATCGACTCCAGGGAGAGCGGCTGCTTCTCCCCGCTGTCCCGACGAACCAGGACCGCCTTGCGGCTCTCCATGTCCCGGGGGCCGACCTCGAGACGGATCGGAACACCCCGCAACTCATGCTCGGCGAACTTCCAGCCGGGGGAGTTGTTGTCGTCGTCGTCAAACTCTACCCGGATGCCCGCACCCCTGAGCTTGTCAAAGATGCCCCGGGCGTAGGAGACAACGTCTTCCTTGTTCTTGTTCTTGAAGATCGGCACCACCACGACCTGCACCGGGGCGAGGCGGGGAGGGAGAACCAGGCCGTTGTCGTCCGAGTGAGCCATGATGAGGGCGCCTATGAGTCTGGTCGATACGCCCCAGCTCGTCGCCCAGACGTGCTCGAGGGAGCCCTCCCGGCTCTGGAACTGGACATCAAAGGCGCGGGCGAAGTTCTGCCCGAGAAAGTGGCTGGTACCTGCCTGAAGGGCGCGCTTATCCTGCATCATCGCCTCGATCGCGTAGGTGGAGACCGCGCCGGCAAACTTTTCGCTCTCACTCTTCAGGCCGGTCCAGACCGGCAGCGCCATGTACTCCTCGGCAAAGCGGCGGTAGACCTCGAGCATTTTGATGGTCTCCTCCCGCGCCTCCGCCTCGGTCTCGTGGGCTGTGTGCCCCTCCTGCCAGAGAAACTCCGTGGTCCGCAGAAAGAGTCGGGTCCGCTTTTCCCAGCGCAGGACGTTGCACCACTGGTTTATCAGAAGGGGAAGGTCCCGGTAGGACTGGATCCACTTCTTGTACATGCTCCAGATGATCGTCTCCGAGGTGGGGCGGATGACCAGGGGCTCCTCGAGCTTTTCTCCACCACCGTGGGTGACGATGGCGAGCTCCGGGGCAAACCCTTCGACATGCTCAGCCTCTTTCTGGATAAAGCTTTGGGGGATAAGAAGGGGGAAGTAGGCGTTCTGGTGACCGGTCTCTTTGAACATCTGGTCCAGGGAGCTCTGCATCCGCTCCCAGAGGGCGTAACCCCGGGGTCGGATGACCATTGTTCCCTTTACGGGGCTGTAATCCGCAAGCTGCGCCTGCAGCACGATGTCCACATACCAGTCCGAGTAACTCTCCCTTCGGGGCGTAATGCGCTCTGCCATAGGGCGGGAGTGTACGCTGTAAATAATTACGGTGTCAAGTCTTAGCGGAACGCGACAGTCTCTACCATAAAGCGTACCTGCCGTCCGGCAGCGGTGTCGGTGATCTTTTCCACGACGAAAACGATCCCTCCCTCGTCGGGCGCGTGGAGGATCTGCCGGATCTGATATCGGTTTACCCCCTCCCGGTAGAAGTCGGGAAGACCGACGGTGTACTCCTGGTCGCTGCCGTCCTCACCGATCACCGTGAGCAGGATGTGAAAGGCCGCCTCCGGCGGGTCGGAGCCGGCCCGCTCATCCTGGACAAGGGTGACCTCGTAGCGGTTTCCGCTGCGGAAGTCCCGGAAGGAGATCCTGGATTTCGGCTCCTCACCGTTTACCAGAAGATAGACGAGCCGTCCCTGGCGCAGGTGGTTGAGACCGTAGCGCTCCACCAGCGCGCTTGCCTCGGGCAGGAGATTGTAGAGGGCGCCGCTTCCATCCTGCCCCGGAGAGAGGGGAAGATCGAAGCTCCTCTCGAGAGTTCCCTCCGGCACGAAGCGGTTTCCCGGGACGTCGACGGTGTAGATCTCCGCAAAGGGAGCGGAGCTCTCATCCTCGATCCCGTACTGAGCGAACATGAACGTCCGGGAGTCCTCCGAGAATCCGAGATTTACAAACGTTGCCACGTCCCCCGCGAGGAGCGAAGCGCTGCAAAAGAAGAGAACTCCCAGGGCAACTGCAGCGATACGTCTGACCATGATAATGCGCCTCCCGTTAAAGAGTATCGTCGAAGCGATAGCCCTTCTTTACTCTTATCGGAGTGAGCGGGCTATAATAGAGGGAAAGATGACGCTCTCGAGTCGTACCCTCGTCCTTCACACGACCCTCGCCATTTCACTGCTGCTCCTGCTCTCTTCAGGGGGGGCGGCGTATCTGCTGCTCTCAGGGGAGCGAGTCCCGAGCCTCCTCGACGCGATCGAGGGCGAGAGCAGCTGGTTCGGTCTGTCGCTCCTGATGAGCCCGGAACGGGTTATCTACTCGATGGTCGCCGCTTTTCTCGCGCCGACCTTCGCTCTGTTCGGCCTGGTGGTCGTGGAGCGCTTCTTTCGCAGGACCCTGAGCCCCCAGGTCTTTTTCTTCGCCGTCTTTCTCCTTGGTCTCTCCTTTGAGGGGGGCAGAGTGATCCAGGCGCTGCTTCACACCGAGGGGCTCGGCTACGCGCTGCTCGGGATGGTGACCCGGTTTGTCGCCTTCGGCCGCATAATGGCGATGAGCGCTCTGGTGGCGGCGAGCCTCTACGCGGCGGGGATAAGCTATCAGAAAAACGGCGTTGTCCTCGCCATAATCGTTGCGATCTCCGGGGGTGTCAGTTACGCCTCCCCGGTAAACTCCCTCACCCTGGCGCCGGATCTGCTGTTTCGCATCGGTGAGGGGTACTCGGTGGACGTGGTTCATCTCCTTCTCGGCCTCGTGGCGGTGATAAACTACCTCCAGGCGGCCCTCACCGAGGAGCGGGGGGAGTACCTTGCCCACGCCGTTGCGATCTTTGCGGTCGTGGGGGGATGGTTCCTGCTCGTCGAGGTTCCGATGGTTCCGGGGATTTCAGGGGGCGCGGCGCTTCTCGTAGCCGGGTCGACCGTCTTTTTGCGGCGGCGGTACACCAGCTATCTCTGGTCGTGAAATGACCTCAGAGGATGAGAAGGGCGAGAAAACCGACCCCCGTAGGGAGGATCAGGTTATCGAGGTCCTCGGTAGGGGCGGCCTCGAGGAGGGCGGCGCCAAAGGCGAGGGCGATTGCTCCCGGGAGGTTATGGACTACCGTGTAGGAGGCGAGGAGTACGGCGAGGAAACAGGCGAGGGAACCCTCGACGGTTTTGCCGCCGGAGGCGGGGAGCTTGATCCGACCAAAGAGCTTGCCGATCACGCTCGCCACTCCGTCCCCGAAGGCGAGGGCGTAGATCGCCACGGACGCGGCAGGTTCCGGGTAGAGCATGAGCGCTATCATCGCTCCGAGGCCGAGGGTGACCGGGCCGAGAACAAAGTGGCCCGTGTCCCGCTCCCGGGAGGCGTAGAGGGTGATTCGAGAAATAAAGGGAATGGTTACCCCCTGGCCGCGCTTCCACTCAGCGTAGGTGTAGGTAAGAACGCCGCCGGCGAGGATCGCCAGGGTCGGCATCGAGCCGAGGAGCGAGGAGAGCAGGGGAACGAGAGCGATAAGAAAGTGGATTGCCTTACGGACCAGTTCTTTCTTAATCTCTCGGGAGATCGGGATGATGATTGTCTGCTGAAGTTCCAGATGTTGGGACTGCACGTTCTTCCTCTAAACCAGCCTGTTTATGAGGATAACAAAGCAAAATCCATGCCGATCACGATCCTCGTTGAGGGGTCGGATAAACCGTTACTTCAGCGGTAGTTATGGAGCGGGTCAGATTGAAGGCTTCACCGTCCTCCCGGATAGTATATAAAATCATACATCGATCTTCATATTTTACTATTCTTTTTGCCCTCGCCCTCCTCCTCGCCGGCTGTCCAACCGCTCCCCCCGCCGCCCCTGACCGGGGGGAGGAGCCGGGTAGTCGGCGACCGCCCCCGGTGGAGGCGCCTGCCGAGGAGCCCGCGGAGGAACCGGAGGCGGAGGAACCGGAGGCCGGGGAGGGCGAAGGGTCTGAGGCGCGAGGGTCGAGGCCGGAACGGGAGGCGCCGGTCGACCGCCGCCTCGACCGGGTGCGCGCCGCCTTCAGCGAGCCTGAGTTCAGCGACGAGTTCCTCGTCGACCGGCAGGTGCAACGGATCATCAACGGGATGAGCCTCGAGGAGAAGGTGGGGCAGCTCATCTTTCCTGCGATCATGACCGACCGGCGGGGTCGGCCTGTTACCGAGGTAACCGAGGAGGTCCGCGGGATCCTGCGGCAGGTCAGCCCCGGGGGGATTCTCCTCTTTGGTCCCAACTTTACCTCCCTCCCTCAGACGAGAAGCTTCCTCCGGGAGCTTCAGGAGCTTTCGGAGATTCCCCTGGTCTTTGCGGTGGACCAGGAGGGGGGCGTGGTGAGCAGGCTCACCGAGTCCCGGGGGCTCGAGGCGACCCGGATCCCCGCCGCCGCGACCGTCGGCGCCGCCGGCGACCTCGAGCTCGCCCGGGCGGTAGGGGCGGTGGTCGGGGCGGAGCTTCGAGCCCTCGGCATCGTGATGAATCTCGCCCCGGTGGCCGACGTCAACACCAACCCGGCGAACCCGGTTATCCGGGAGCGAGCCTACGGCTCGGACGCCGAGGAGGTTAGTCGGGTTGTCGCCGCGGTGGTCGAGGGGATGCAGTCCCAGGGGGTGGCGGCGGTGCTCAAGCACTTTCCCGGCCACGGGGACACCTACGACGACACCCACCTCAGCTCCGCGACGGTCTACCACAGCCTCGACCGCCTCCGGGCCGTGGAGTTTCTCCCCTTTGAGGCGGGGATCGAGGCGGGAGCGCTCGGTGTGATGAGCGGACACATCAGTGTCCCCGGGGTGACAGGGGGCGCGGAGCCTGCAACCTTCTCCCCCCTCCTTCTTACCGAGCTCCTGCGGGAGGAGCTCGGTTTCGACGGTCTGGTGGTCACCGACAGCCTCGCGATGGCGGCCCTCATCAACTACTACCCCCAGGATGAGATTGTGTACCGAGCCCTCGAGGCGGGCAACGACATTCTCCTTCGCCCCCTCTACGCCGGCAGGGCGTACCAGGCGCTCCTCGACGGCGTCGCCTCGGGTCGGATCAGTGAGGAGCGGGTGGAGGAGTCGGTCCGGCGGATTCTGAAGTTCAAGTTCCGGATGGGACTTCTCCAGCTCCCCCGGGACATGGAGGCACTCTTTCGTCGGGGGATAGTCGAGGGCGCCGCCGAAGAGGTTCTCGGGGCGCCGGCCCACTGGGATGTGGTCAGGCAGATAGAGGCCGCCACGGCGCGATGACGCCCCGGATGAGGAGGGAGGGATGAGATTCGAGATCGACGGCGCTCACGCTCTGATCAGCGGTGGGGCGAGGGGTATCGGGTACGCCACGGCGGTGAGGCTCCTCGAGGCGGGTGCCAGGGTGAGTATCGTCGACCGGGACGAGGAGGCGCTCGCGGAGGCGGAAAACACCCTGCGAAGGATCGGCTCCCCCACACCCGGGGAGGGCTCCCGCCGGGTCATGGCGAAGCAGTGCGATATCGCGGACCGGGACGCGCTGAGGGAGGCGTATCAGAGGCTCACCAGGGAGTTCGGCCCGGTAACGGTCCTGGTCAATAACGCGGGCATCCTCATCCCCGGAAACTTTCTCGACCAGCCGATGGTCAAGTGGGAGCAGATGGTGGAGGTAAACCTTACAGCCCTCCTGCGCCTTACCCACCTGGTCCTCCCGGGTATGGTCGACGCCGGGCGAGGGGTGGTGGTTAACATCAGCTCCGCCGCCGGAACCCTCGGTGTTCCCGGGCTCTCGGTCTACGCCGCCACGAAATGGGCGGTCTGGGGGGTTACCGAGTCCCTGCGCCAGGAGATGGCGAATCTCGGAAGCGGGGGCGTACATTTCGCCTCGGTCCACCCGAGTTTCGTGCGCACCGGCCTGTTTGCCGGAGCGAAGATCCCCGGCCTCGGCGGGCTGATTGTGCCGCTTTTGGCGGACCACGATGTTGTGGCGGAGGCTGTGGTGGAGCAGGCGATCCGGCGTCGCCGAAACGTTGTGATGCGGCCCCGGTCGGTTCGGGTCGCGACGTTGCTGCGCGGGTTGCTTCCGGACCGGGCGTTTCAGTGGTGTATACGCGTTCTCGGGGTGAGTCGGGCGATGGAGGGCCGTCGGGGTCGAGGGGGGTGAGCCCCGCCGGGCCGCCCGGCGGCGCGAGTAGTCCCGGCGGCGCGAGCACTCCCGGCGGCGCGAGTAGTCCCGGCGGCGCGAGTAGTCCCGGCGGCGCGAGTAGTCCCGGCGGCCGCGGAGGCGACCCGGCCCCGGGCGGCGCCGGTCAGCCGCCGGTGAGCGCGCTCAGGTGTTGCAGCAGCTCCGCGCCCCGCAGGCGCAACCCGGTCTCCTCCTCCCCTGAAACCTCGGGTATCGAGATGAGGCGCTCGAGAAACATAGCCGCCGCTCCGAAGGCGACGGACATCTCTCCGAAACGACTGAAGCTTATCTCGCACTCCACGTGATTAGGGTACGCCCATTGCGCTTGAATCCGGCGCTCGAGGATCGGCACGATCGTCTCCTTGAGCTGCTCGATCGGCCCACCGAGGACTACTTTGCTCATATTGAGGGTGTTTACCAGGAAGGCGAGGTTGTCGGAGAGCTCGGTTATGATCCGTTCGTCAACCTCCCGGTCCGAGAGAAAGCGTCGCGCCTCCTCGTCGGTAATGGAAAACTGGTTTACGTTCGCCTCCCGATGGAGGATGCTTCGAAACTCCCCCGCGGAGTAGTCGTGGCCATAGTGAACCTCCCCGTTCAGCACGATTCCCAGGCCGATCGCCATGATCCTGTAATCATCGAGCTTGATCGAGTGCTTGCGCAGCTCTCCGAGGACAAAAACGAAGTTTTCGTGTCGTTCCGCCTGCTGAAAGACGAGCTCCCCGAAGCAGCAGCAGTTCGCGTCGTTTTCGATAATCACCGGCACATCGAGGGCTACCAGCCGACTCACGGCCTCGTTAAAATGAAGGGGTTGGTATATCTCGAGGGGATTGGACGCATAGATTATGCCCCGGGCGGAGTTCACAATGCCCGAGAGGCCGACGCCCACGCCGATAAGGGGCATACCGAAGGACTCCAGACGCGGCCTGAAGCGGCTGTAGATGGTGGTAAACGCCTCCAGGATCGTCTGTCCTTTCAGGTCGATAAGCTCGGAGTGGGAGAAGAACACCTCCCCCCGGAGGTTTATCCCGACTACCGTAAACGCCTCGGTCTGAATCTCAACCCCCATGATGCTGCCCCACTCCTTGTTTATCGTGAGGTGCAGCGGCTTGCGCCCACCCATCGGGCTTGCGTCTCCGACGGCACTGATCTGGATGAGTTCGAGCTCCAGCAGATCCCCGACGATCTTGGAGATGGTCGATTTGTTGAGATTCAGCTGTCGGGAGATCTCCACGCGGCTTATGCCGGGGTTGAGAAAAATTGACCGGATGACACGGCTAACGTTAACGTTACTTATACGCCCCTGCACTCGCCTCACCGTTCTTGGTTGGTTTGCGTCCTCAACCAATCTATACCTGTATGGGGGAGCTGTCAAACCTTCATTCACCGCTATCGTATTGCAGTTTTCACCGCTATTTCGGGGGGAATATTTCGTTGACTTCCCCCAATTGCCGTGTTACGATTTTAGTTGGTTGTGTTAGGCAACCAATTCTGACCGAGTTCAGCTCGGCACTGATTTCACCTAAGGAGGAACTATGCAGAGAAAACCCGTTTTTTTTGTACTTGCGGCTCTTCTTGTCTCACTGCTCCTGGTACTCGCCGGATGCGGCGCGGCCGAGGATGACGGGGATGAGGCTGCTGAGGGCGAGGCTGCGCAGGAGTCATACACTGACAATCCGTACACCGAGGGCGAGGACCTTTCCGGGGGCACCGTCAATATCTTCGGCGCCTTTGTCGATACCGATGCGGAACGCTTCAATCGGAGCATGGAGCCCTTTGAGGAAGAGACCGGTATTAATATCGAGTACGAAGGCTCCGGTGACTTCGAGTCCCTTATCACGGTCCGCACCGAGGGTGGCGACGCGCCGGATATCGCGGCGTTCCCCCAGCCCGGCCTGATGCAGGACCTCGCCGACCGTGGTCATATCATCGATCTCAGCCAGTGGATGGACATGGAGTACCTCGAGCAGCAGTACGACCAGAGCTGGCTCGATCTTGCAACCTACGACGACATCATGACCGGTGTCTGGTATCGGGCAAGCATCAAGTCCCTCGTCTGGTATCCGGTTCCCGAGTTTTCCGATGCCGGCTATGAGATCCCTGAAACCTGGACGGAAATGCTCGAGCTCAGCCGGCAGATGGTCGACGACGGCAACACCCCCTGGTCGATCGCGATGGAGAGCTCCGGCGCTACCGGTTGGGTGGCAACGGACTGGCTCGAGGATGTGATGCTCCGCATGCACCCCCCGGAGGTGTATGACGAATGGGTAGTCGGTGAGCTTGACTTCGACTCCGAGGAAGTCCGGGAGGCGATGTCGTTTATCGAGGAGATCTGGAAGAATCCGGATTTCGTCCGTGGCGGAACCGAGTCCATTCTGACCGTTCCCTTCGGCGACGGGCCCAATCCGCTCCTTCAGGATCCGCCCCGGGCGTGGCTCCATCGACAGGCGAGCTTTATCCCCGCCTTCTTCCCCGAAGGGACCGAGATCGGAGACGACATCGACTACTTCTACCTCCCCCCGATCAGCGAGGATGAGGGTGGTGTAGGTGGCCAGCCCGTGCTTGGCGCAGGCGACCTGTTCAGTGCGATGCAGGAGTCCCCGGAAGTCGCGGCGGTCATGCGCTATCTGGCCACCGGCGAGTCTACTCGCTACTGGCTCGAGCAGGGCGGTTTTGTCTCTCCCCACCGGGACACTCCCCTCGACTGGTACCCCACCGATGTTGACCGCGGGTATGCGGAGATCCTGCAGGACGCCTCGGTCTTCCGGTTTGACGCCTCGGACCTGATGCCCGGGCGGGTAGGTGCCGGCGCCTTCTGGACCGGCATGATCGACTGGGTCAACGGCGATTCCCTCGACGAGGTTCTCCCGGCCATCGATGAAGCGTGGGATGAGGATTAGAAACAGCAGTAGAATCCTGATCGGGGTGCCCCCTTGCGGGCACCCCGATCGGCTTAGGAAAGCAGGGCAACACTCCGTTTGCCCTGCTTTTCTATCCCCGAAATAAAAGACATGAAGTCAGGTGGACAGGCGTATGAGTAGTCAAAGTAGCGGGGCTCTTGATTTTCTCCAGAACAAGCAGGTGCGGGTGGTCCTCGGCGTCGTTGCGCCGGTGGCAGTGATCCTCCTGTTCTACTGGAGTTTTCTCTATATGCGGGATGCCGAGGCGTCTAAGTGGTCGATCGCGCTGATCGCCCTCGTCATCGGGGTCGGTGGAATCTGGGCGCTCTTCGCCTCCCTTACCAACCTCGTCGAGATCCTGCCGCAGCGGGTTACCTACGCTCTGAGGCCCTGGGTCTTCGTAGGTCCCGGTGTACTCGTTCTGGCGTCCTACATCGTCGCCCCGGCGTTGAGAACCCTCTGGATCAGTTTTTTTAACAGAACCTCCGAGGAGTGGGTCGGGTTGAGAAACTACGTATCCCTCTTTACCGAGAGAGCGATGCTGATCACCTTGAGGAACACAGCCCTCTGGGTAATTCTCGTCCCGGTTGTATCGGTCGCCCTCGGTCTGCTGGTCGCGGTCATGGCCGACAGGCTCAAGGAACAGTGGGAAAAGGTCACCAAGTCCCTGATCTTCCTGCCGATGGCGATCTCCTTTGTCGGTGCCTCGGTTATCTGGCGTTTTATCTACGCCTTTGTTCCTCCCGGTGAGCCGCAGATCGGAATTCTCAACGCCCTGGTCGTCGCCGCCGGCGGAGCGCCGAGGGCGTGGTGGACGGTCGCCCCGTTGAACAACTTTCTCCTCATGGTCATCATGATCTGGCTGCAGACCGGTTTTGCGATGGTGATCCTCTCCGCATCGGTCAAGGGTGTGCCGAAGGATCTCCTCGACGCTGCGCGGATAGACGGCTGCGGGGAGATCCGGGTCTTTTTCAATGTCACGATCCCCTACGTCTCCGGGACTATTCTGACGGTTCTCACGACAATTCTCTTTCTCGTTCTCAAGATCTTCGACATCGTCTGGGTCATGACCAGTGGCGACTTCGGCACCCACATCGTCGCCTCCCGGATGTACGAGGAGACATTTATCTTCAGGAACTTCGGCCGCGGCGCCGCTCTTTCGGTTTTCCTCTTTGTCGTGGTTGTCCCCGTTATGATCAGGAACGTCACCCAGATGAGGGAGAAGAGGAAGTAAGCTATGGCAGACACAATGAAACAGGAGAGCCTGGCGCTCAAAGCTCGCAGCGCCGTCTCAAAAGCTCCAATGCGGCTTATCGTGCTCGCGATTGTCTTGATATGGACCCTACCGACCCTCGGGCTTCTGGTCAGCTCGTTCCGTACCCAGAACGCCATCGCCAACAGCGGCTGGTGGACGGTCTTCGTCAATCTGGGGCAGGAGGAGTTTACCCTCGGTAACTACGAGCGGGTCGCCTTTGCCGACGGCATGATCACCGCCTTTGTAAACAGCCTGCTTGTCACCCTGCCCTCCACGGTTATCCCGATTACCATTGCCGCCTTCGCCGCGTACGGGATCGCCTGGATGGACTTTCCCGGGAGACAGGTAATCTTCGTTCTCATCGTCGGCTTGCTGGTCGTTCCGCTGCAGATGGCACTCATTCCGGTCCTCAGGGTTTATACACGGGTAGAGCTGAACGGAACGTTTATCGGTATCTGGCTTGCCCACACCGGTTTCGGTCTGCCTCTGGCGACCTACATCCTCTACGGCTACATCTCGAGTATTCCGAAGTCGATCATCGAGAGCGCCCACGCCGACGGAGCGACGCCGTGGATGCTCTTTACCCGGCTGATTGTCCCCCTCTCGGTCCCGGCGATCGCCTCCTTTGCGATCTTCCAGTTCCTCTGGGTCTGGAACGACCTGCTTGTCGCCCTGGTCTTTCTCGGCACCCGGAACCCGATTGTCACCACCCGGCTCGCCGAGCTTGTCGGATCCCGGGGTCAGAGCTGGCACGTTCTCACAGCCGGCGCATTTATGACGATGATCATGCCCCTGATCGTCTTCTTCTCCCTCCAGCGTTACTTCGTTCGGGGGATGATGGCGGGATCGGTCAAGGGTTAGTTCTCACTCCAGCGTCCTGCGTCCCCCCACGGGTGCCGGGAGATCTCACCGGCGCCCGCTCTCGGAGGCGGGCGCGGCTCAGTCGGGCCACCTCACCACCCTGGGGTAGGCCCGTTTTTTTAAGGAGAGAACCCACAGATGTTTGAACAGCGACTCAACTTCCCCGAGGGGTTTCTCTGGGGAGTGGCGACGGCGAGCTATCAGGTTGAAGGAGCGGCGAGGGAGGACGGCCGGGGGGAGAGTATCTGGGATACCTTTTGCCGGACCCCGGGAAAGGTGCTTCACGGCCATACCGGGGATGTCGCCTGCGACCAGTACCACCGGTACGAGGAGGACGCCGATCTGATGGTGGACCTCGGCGTGGAGGCGTACCGATTTTCCATCGCCTGGCCGAGGGTGCAGCCTGAGGGCAAGGGGGAGTGGAACGATGCCGGCCTCGACTACTACAAGCGCCTCGCAGACGCCCTGATCAGCCGGGGGATCCGTCCGGTGGCAACCCTCTACCACTGGGACCTCCCGCAGCCGCTGCAGGACGCCGGCGGCTGGCCGGAACGGGAGACAGCGAGTCGGTTCGCGGAGTACGCCGAGCGCATCTTTGCCGAGCTCTCAGGGCGGGTATCGATGTGGATCACCCTCAATGAGCCGTGGTGCTCCTCGATTCTCGGCTACCTCCACGGCGTCCACGCTCCGGGCCGCCGGGAGCGCCGGGAGGCGTACCGGGCGATCCATC